>WQXR01000015.1 GCA_009784745.1 Methanomassiliicoccaceae archaeon
AATTTCCGTTGCTCTTGCCGTTACGGCACGCTTGCCCTGTTTTAATTCCAATCCTGATATCTTTACAAGAGAACCGTCATCCATATTGAATTCGTCACCGACCTTCAGAAGATCGTCATCATCCAACAAAAGAGAGGAATTCTCCGATGTTGCTCCGCTGCTTATCACAATGTTCACGCTTAACTGCTTCGGAAATCTTATGTTGGAAGTTCTCACAAGACCGCATTCCTGACACTTTATCGTTGCATCCAGAGAGTTCTTGCCCATCTTTCCTTTCAGGACGTCGTGCGTTGTTACGTCATCACAGTCAGGACATTCAAAGTATATCTCGTCCGGTGCTTCTTTCATTTCATCATTCCTCCGTCCTTAAGGAACGGCATTCCGTGTCCCGGAATTATTATGTCAGCGTAATCTGTTATAATCTTAATACTTTTCAGCGCCGTTACCTCATCGTAGTTGATCCGGGGCGGTGTCATTTTCCGATAATTATCCTCAAGCGGTATCGCGTCGCCGGCTATTGCATATTTACGGTCACCGTTAACGAATACGCTCATCGACCCTTTTGTGTGCCCGGGCGTGTGAATAAGCTTCACGCCCGGAGTGATATCAATGTCCTCCGTTACTTCGATCATGTTCTTTGCTTCAAAATTTTCCTCTTTGCGTACGTAGATCTTTGCCTTTTTGAAAATGTTGTTGTTCTCACAGTGATCGTGATGTGAGTGCGTCAGAACAATTATGTTGATCTCACTGGGAAGTATCCCTATCTGTTCCAAAGATGTTGTTATCGCCGGTCGCATGAAATTGCTGCTTGTGTCCACGACGATATTCATATTTTCGGAACGTATCAGCGTTGACGTTGAATGCGCCTCTCTTATTGCGATACCTTCTCTTACGAGTTTGCCTGCCGCGAGTATATCCAGTACGTTCGCCGGATTCATGATATCTTGTGACCGTTCACGCATTCGAATCCCTTTCCTTTTATTATTATCTGTGAACCGCACGAAGGACATCTTATCCCCTTCAGTATGCTTTCGACCCACATCATTGCTGTTTCGTTCTCTCTTGCGTTCACTGCGTAATCGTACATCTCCTTCAATGATGACGATGTGCAGAGCGCCTCAAGCGGAGATATGTTGAGTACTATCCTCTCCTCTCTTATGTACGCGTCCTTCGGTCTTATCATCCATGCTATACCGGCGCCTGCGGCGAATCCGCCCAAGTGTGCCGAATACGCTACCGGCGTATCGAACGGCATCATTATCAGCTGTATCGCAAACCATACGAGTATCGGGGCCCACACGGGGAACCGGTTGGTGAGTATCGGACCGAAGAAGAATAATATCTTTTCTTTCGGATAGAGCATTATCATCGCTCCCAGTAATGCGGATATCGCTCCTGATGATCCGATCAGGAACACCGGCATCGCATTCCACTCCGCTATCGCGAATGTGATATTTCCGACGATGCCGCCTATGAAATAAATAATGACAAAACGTCCTCTTCCGATACGCGATTCAAGAGGAATGCCTATTGCCAGTAAGAAGATCATGTTGAACATCAGATGCCAAAGATCACCGTGTACGAATAACGATGTGATAAGCGTCCACAGTTCCTTTCCTTCGTGGAAGAGTATCGTCTTGAAACCGAGTTCGAATTTTATTATCATGTCGAAACTGTCGTAGGAACCGATCATTATCGTTGCCGCTACTACCATGTTCGATATTATCAGGACGACCGTGGGACTGAATCTGCGTGTTGAAAGCACGGCTATCGTTACTACGATGATCATTATCGCGATCCACGATACAACGTCCATACGACGGTGATGTTCTGCAAATATTTAAGCCGTGGAACATGATAGCGATGATATGTTCTATGACCCCTCCGTCAGGATCGAGGAGCGCGAAGATGTCTATTCTCCGGCCGAGGACAGCGTTCTGCTCATCGAATCGCTGAATGTAAGCGACGGCGAACGAGTATTGGAGATAGGTTGCGGATCCGGCGTTGTTGCGATACACTGTGCGAAGAACGGGGCTTGCGTCACCGCCGTCGATATCAATCCGGCGGCGGTCGAACTGACAAGGAAGAACGCCGCTCTGAACGGTTCTTACATCGATATCCGTTTATCGGACCTTTATGAGGATATTGATTCCAATTTCAATACTATCGTTTTCAATCTGCCTTATCTTCCTGTCAACGAGTCAGGTGCGCTGGAGAAGGCATGGTCAGGCGGTGATGATGGTATCGGCCCTTTACCGAAACTTCTGAACGGCGTCAGGGATCACCTTCTGCCGAGAGGGAGATTCGTTGTTGTTGTCTCTTCGCTGATGAATAAGGAGAAACTTGATTCTGTTCTTTCCGAATACGATGTTAACGTATTGGGAAAGAAAAAACTGTTCTTCGAAGAATTGAGCGTCCTTGAGATAAGACTTTAGGATCGTTCCTGCGGAGACGTTAACGTCAGTTCAAAGTATTTTCTTTATCTCTGCGACGAGAAGATCGTTCATCCTTTTTCCGTCGAGTTTTCCTCTTAATGCTTCCATCACCGGCCCCATCAGCGGACCGACGGATGCCATTCCCTTTTCTTTTATGAACGCTTTCCTTTCTTCGACGATCGATGCGATCACCCTTATCGCATCCTTCTCGTCCACCGATGATATGCCCAATTTCTGTATCGCTTCTTTCAGCGCCATACCTTTTGCCGTTTCTCTGAAAAGTGACGGTAGCGCTTCTTTGGCAAATTTTCCGTTTTTCAAAGAATCGAAAATATCCAGTATCATCTTTTCTGATATCTCTGACACGTCTGTTCCTTCTCTTTCAATTTCTGTGAATGTTCCCAGGAATGTTGTCACCGCAACGGAGATCAGTTCCTTGTCCTTTGCTATCTTCTCAAAAATATCCTCGTATCCGTTCCTTACCATTTGGCGTGCCTGATGCTCGTTCAGTTTGTATTTTGATACCAATCTCTTTTCCGTCTGTTCCGGAAGTTCGGGAAGGCTGCTGTATATCTGTTTTAATTTCTCTTTTGTTATGAGTATCGGAGGAACATCCGTTTCCGGATACATTCGCGCTGCGCCCGGTAACGGTCTTGAGAACCTTGACGTTCCGTCAGGCAGCGGATCGCGTGTCTCTTCCACCACGCCGGTGAGCGCATCCTTTGCTCTTTCCGTGACCGCTTCGAGTGCTGCTTTCGCTCTGTTCTCCTTTTCGGCGCACAGAACGAATGCGTCATATCTGTCAGTTAAATTCAATCTTTCCTTTACTCTGTCAACGTAATTCTGTTCGATACCGTACGCAGGTAACTCGTCTGAATGGAATATTCCTTTGACGCCCTTTGTGCGCGCATATTGCGCCAGCTCGGAACCGAACCTTAATTTTCCGTCGTCGCCGTTGAGAACGCCTGCGAATCCGTGCAGTCTTATCGCAAGTACCTTCCCTTTTTCCGCTAACGACGCTTTTATCACTTTTGACTGCGAATCAGTGAATAATTCCGTCACATCCTCTGTCTTTCCGTTCACGGAGACACTTCGTTTTGAAAGGATATCCTTTATACGGATGAGCATCAGATGTCTTTGTACCTCATTTTCAACATATGTCGGTAAGAGTTTCAGGTCCTGCGCGCCTTTGATCTCTGTTCTTCTGCTGCCCGGTATCGAGACGTTGATATCTTCGCGTATCGTGCCGATACCGCGCTTAACTCTTTTCGTTGCTCTCAATATCGTTCCTATCTTTAAGGCAACTTCCATCGCCTCCTCCGGCGTTCTGATATCGGGGCCTGTCGCAATTTCTATTAAAGGAATGCAAAGTCTGTCCAGACGGTACGTTATCTCGTCGGCGTTCTCCTTCACTTTTCTTGCTGAATCTTCCTCCAGACATATCGTCTCGATCACGATCTTCTTGCCGTTGACCTCGATATATCCGTCCATTCCTATCATCGCAGTTCTCTGATACCCTCCGGGCCCGGAACCGTCGACGACTATCTTTCTCATAAAGTGAATTTCATCAATTATCTTTGCGTTCACCATCGCAGCGAACGTTAATGCAATATCTAACGCATCCTTGTTCACGTCGTTCGGAGGTTCTTCGTCCAATTCTATGAGACAGCTTACTTTCGGAGGTGCCTGATATCCGTATATCAGTTGCTTCTTTGATTCCGCTACCGCCGCTCTGTCAAATATTCCTGATTCTCCGGCCGTTGGTCTTAATTTACGGCGGCATATGTCTTCGCCTTCTTCCGATAGTCCGCTTTCGCATGAACAGAATAACTTTTTCGTGTTCAGTTGCTGATGTATCTCTATACCGCAGATGAAACGATCACCAGATGACATCGGCCGTCCTCCTGTCGCTCATTTCATACGATAACACATTCTTCATTTCCGCTTTCGCATCCTTTGAATTTGCTAGAGTCCACATTAATTTCACATATGCCGTTTCCGGAAGGATGTCGTTCGCGTATATTACGCCCATATCCTTCAATCTGCGTCCTGTATCGTAGATATTCGGTCCCGTGGGCCCGTTGATGCATTGTGACGTCATTATCACTATTATGCCTTTGTTGCATGCTTCCTTCAGCAGTGCTTCCATCTCTTCGCTTACATGACCCAGTCCTGTTCCTGCGATCACTGCGCCTTTGGAATTCAGTATCACATCCCTGAAAAGTTTCGCATCCATCCCGGGATAGAATTGTAAAAGTATGACGTCCCTGCACATTTTCGTTCTTGCTTTCGTTCTTTCCGATGCTTTTGGAATTTCATCATTGATCGTTATCTTTCCGGATGCGTCGATGTGCGCCACCGGTATGGTGTTCACACTGCGGAACGCGTCCCTGCGCGACGTGTGCATCTTCCTTGCGCGTGTTCCTCTGTGAACCGCAAAAGAATTGTCACTCATGGTGTCCTGCATTATCACGTAAACTCCCGGCATCTTAGATGAACAGAATCTTACGGCTGCCGTCAGGTTCCCCGGTGCATCGGATGACGGTCTGTCCGTTGATCTTTGTGCTCCGACGATAACAACAGGTCCGCTTAATTCAGTGAGCATGAACGATAACGCTGCCGCTGTGTGACCCATCGTATCCGTTCCGTGCGATATTATCACGCCGTCGGCACCGCTGTTCATCTCCTTTTCAACGGTCTCGGCAAGTTTTTGCCAATCCTTTATTCCCATGTTCTCGGAAAATACCGATGCAACGTCCGTTGTCCTTATGTTCGCTATGCCGAAGACGTCAGGTACAGTGTCCAAAAGACGTTCTGCCGGTGATCCTGCGGTCATTGCTCCCGTTCTCGCATCGGGCTGAGAACCTATCGTCCCTCCCGTTCCTATGAGGACGATGTTCGGCAACCCTTTTTTCCGGATGCGTTCCGTCCTTTCTTCCTTTTTCTGAACGATCGGCTGTTCAATTACATTCATTGATGCTCCTTTGTCTATCCTGAATCCTGTTTTGTAGCCGTTCTTCATCCTTATTACGACAATGCTGTCATCCGATCCTTCGGACGGCGGCATCAGAACGCCTTTGTACTCTTTGCCGTCTGTCGTTAATGAAATTTTGCACCCTTCCTTCGCTCCTGCGGCAGTAAGCATCTTTGATAATTCTTCGGAGTAGCCCATGTTCTCATTTTTCCATAACCGTTCATTGCTTATCTTTCTTTTCCGCGCGTATCAGGGTAATCGTTATTACCGTTCACATATTCTCCGTTGTGTGCACAACATCACCGAGATAGGAATGGAGTACGATGTTCTCCGCGAAAATGTGAAGATCGCTAACGATAATCATGATCTGCTGAGAAAGAACAATGTTCGTTCCGTTGACATGATGGGTTCCATCGGATCGGGTAAAACATCGTTGATAATAAAGATGGCATCAAAACTTTTTGCAAAAGGGATCGGAGTGGGAGCGATAGCCGGTGATGTCACCGGAGATGATGATTTTAAAAGAATGAAAGATGCCGGCATATCAGTAATGAATTGCAATACCGGTCACGAATGTCATTTGGACGCGAACATGGTGAGAAAGACGTTAAAGAAGATGGATCTCGGTAAAATAGATGTTCTTTTTATCGAGAATGTCGGCAATCTCGTATGTCCTGCGGATTTTCCTTTAGGTACAGATGTCAGAGCTGTTGTTATTTCTACGACCGAGGGAGATGACATGGTGAGAAAACATCCTGATATCTTCCTGCATTCCGATATTGCGGTGATAAACAAAACGGACATAGCGGAATATGTGGACGTTGACGTGAACGTCATAAAGAAAGATTATAGAAAACTTACGGGCGGCGTTCTTGAGATGATGGAATGCAGCGTAAAGAAGGATAAAGGCGTTGATGAGATCATTGATGCAATGAAGTTGTGGTGAATGATATGAAAGTACTGACCGTCGGAGGAGGAGGAAGAGAACATGCGGCGGTGGAGGCGTTCCACCGCTCCGGATCTGAAATATTTGCGGTAATGAAGAACGCCAATCCGGGAATAATCAAAAGATCGAAAGCGTACAAACTCATCGATGAGAAGAATATCAAAGAAGTTTGTGATTTTGCAAAGAAGAATTGTGTCGAGATCGCATTTATAGGTCCGGAAGCGCCTCTTGAGGTTGGTCTGGCGGATGCTTTGGAAAGCATCGGGATAAAATGTGCTTCTCCGACGAAGAACGCGGCAAGGATCGAAACTTCCAAGACGTTCATGCGTGAACTTCTGGAAAAGTACAAGATCAACGGCAATTTGGGTTTTGCATCATTCGATAACGCGAAGGACACTGAAAATTACATTAAGGGCGTAAAATACGACATCGTCGTGAAACCTGTAGGCCTCACAGGCGGTAAAGGCGTGAAGGTACAGGGAGAACATCTTCATTCCTTTGATGATATAATGCAATATGTTAACGAAATTTTTGATAATAACATCGGCGGAGCAGGTGTCATCATCGAAGAAAAGGCTGTCGGCGAAGAATACACGCAAATGGTGTTCTGTGACGGTTCTTCGATAACGGCAATGCCTCTGGTACAGGATCACAAAAGAGCGTATGAGGGCGATGTCGGTCCGAACACAGGAGGAATGGGCTCGTATACCGATGCTGATCATCTTTTGCCGTTCGTAACGGAGAACGAATCAAAAATCTCATTGAATATAATACAGCAGATCGTAGATGCGTTGAGAAAGGAAGGATGTACATACCGCGGACCGATGTACGGTCAGTTCATGCTCACGATCAACGGTCCGAAATTGATAGAGATAAACGCAAGGTTCGGCGATCCGGAGGCGATGAATGTCCTTCCGATACTGGAGACAAGTTTCACGGATGTGTGTGAAGCAATGGCCTCCGGTACGCTGAAGAAGAACGTAAAGTTCAGTAAAAAAGCGACAGTATGCAAATACGTCGTACCGGAAGGCTACGGTGTAAGGTCAAAGGCAGGACTTCCGATATCGGTTGACGAAGAGGACATCAAAAAATGCGGCGCAACGGTCTTTTACGCGAACGTTGACATCGTTGACAACAAATTAGTAACAGGAACCTCACGTTCCGTCGGTGTGGTCGGAATGGGCGAAAGCATAGAAGAAGCGGAATCTAATTGTGAGAACGCTTTGAAATATGTTAACGGAGAAGCGATAACCGTTCGTCACGATATCGGAAAAAGAGAATTGGTACAGAAACGCGTGGATCACATGAAAGCGTTAAGGAAAGAACGATGAGACGTGTTGCTGTTAAGATCGCATACCTCGGCGGAAAGTTCAAAGGTTCGCAGATACAGCCGAAGATGAGAACGGTAGAAGGCGATGTCGTATCGGATCTGAAAAAACTTTCCTACGCGGACGAGAATGATATCGACATGAAATGTGCCAGCAGAACCGACAAAGGTGTGAACGCATTAGGGAACGTCATTGTTTTCAATACGATATTTGATAACGACGCCGTTCTTCTGAAGGCGCTGAACGCCGTATCCGAAGATATCTTTTACATTGCTGCTGCATCCGTAAATAACGGCTTCAATCCAAGACACGCAACCGAGCGTATATACCGTTACACACTTCCTCGCGACGGCATTGATATCGATCTCGCAACAAAATGTGCCTCGCTTTTTGTCGGGGAACATGATTTCGCCATGTTCTGCAAAGCCGATGAAAGACCTACAAAAATGAGAATGCGATCCGTTGAGATAAAGGATGCGTTCGATAATTTGACAATTGAATTCAAAGCAGAATACTTCCTTTGGAATATGATAAGAAGGATAGTTGCCGCAATATCGTCCGTCGGTCACGGGAATGCTTCCCTTGATGACGTTAAGAAAGCATTGAACGGTTCTCGGATATCGTTCGGAATAGCAAGATCGGACGCGTTGACGTTGGTTGACGTTATTTACGATCACATAGAATTCACGGCCGCCGGACAGGAAACACTTGAACAGCGAAAGAAAGAAGAATTGTTCTCGCTGTCGCTGAGAAAAAATTTCTTTGATTCGCTTTGACATTCGGAATTTTTCATTTTGCTCCCGATTTGAAACAAAAAGTGATTGGTTTTGCCCCCGATTTGAGACAAAAAGTGATTGGTTTTGCCCCCGATTTGAGACAAATTATTTATCTTCTCATGTTATTGGCAGATCGTGTTCAATAGGAACGTTACTTTAAAACTGAAAGAGTGGGCAACGAGAACGAATCGTAAACCGCTTATACTGAGAGGTTCGCGCCAGGTCGGAAAGACAACACTTGTCGACATTTTTGCAAAAGATTTTGAGAACTATCTCTATCTGAATCTGGAGAAAAGCCCGAGTGCGATCAAATTGTTCGAGAAGGAACAGGAGACGGACGACCTTCTCGCAGAGATATTCCTTTTCTGTAATAAAGAAAGAAGACCTGGGAAGATACTTCTGTTCATCGACGAGATCCAAAACTCAAAAACGGCAATTGCGAAACTCCGCTACCTGTATGAGGCGAAGATGTTAAACTTGTACATCATCGCAGCGGGTTCGTTGTTGGAAACGGTTCTGAAAAAGAAGAAGAATGTCCCCTTTCCGGTCGGACGTGTTGAATATTTGGCGGTGCGCCCGTGCGTTTTCAACGAATTTTTGAATGCTGTGGGAGAAACATCGCTCGAGAATGCTTTGCTTGCACGGAAGATCCCGGATGCACTGCACACGAGAACGATGAATCTATTCAATACCTTCACACTTATCGGCGGAATGCCAGAGGTTGTTGCGGAGTATGCTGCGAACAAGGACTACGTTTCTTTGAACAATGTCTATGAAAGTTTATTGACCGGATATGTCGACGATGTCGAAAAATATGCCGATGGCGACACGATCGTCCATGTTATTCGCCACATTTTAAGGTCAGGATGGAAATTTGCTGCTGAACGTATCACGCTGGATGGTTTCGCGGGATCGTCCTACGGGTCGCGAGAGGTCGGAGAAGGATTCCGTACATTGGAAAAGACATTCATTCTGGAACTCTGTCACCCGACGACCGATGTGCTCGCACCTATCACAAAAAATCTGAAGCGATCGCCGAAACTTCTGTGGCTCGATTGTGGGCTGGTGAATTATGCTGCGGGTGTTCAGAAAGAGGTCTTCGGCGCACATGACATATTGGATGCGTGGCGAGGAAAGATCGCAGAACAGATCGTTGCACAGGAACTGCTTGCACTGGATGACGGCGTTATGAACAAACGGAATTTTTGGGTACGGAATAAAAAGGATTCCGATGCTGAGGTTGATTTTGTGCTGCAGCACAACGGCATGGTCATCCCGATAGAGGTGAAATCCGGACACAGTGCCAAACTCCGCTCTCTGCATTCGTTCATGGACGATGCTCCGCATGATATCGCCGTGAGGATATGGTCTCAGCCGTTCTCGACGGATGATATCACGACGAGAAAAGGTAAAAGATTCAAACTGATCAATATACCTTTCTACTATGCAGGGAGGTTGAAAGAGATATTGGATGATGTGACCTCATAAGAATGCTCCGCGTCCGGATCCTATCTGTAAGGGCGGACAGAATAACATTGAATTCTACTCCGTTGAAGGAAATATCCGAACAGCAAAGGAAAGAAACGTTATTCTCGCTCTCGTTGAGAAAAATTTCTTTGAAATGAGGAATAGAATTATTTCCATTCAAAAAAAGGAATCACACCGAAAAATAACAGTATCAGCGAGTGATATATGATACAAACGATAATCAACAGGCGGATATATTATCATACCAATACCTGCTCGTAGCAGGTAAGTTGCTCTGAGAGAACGGGAACAACACACACAAAGAATTACAGAACTAACAACGATCTCAAAGAAAAATAAAAGTTCGATACCGGAGGCGAGAACTGCTGCATCCAGAATATAGTGGAGGTTAAAGCAGTGAGCATATTAGAGAGACCGGAATACGAACAGTTCGAGAACATTAGACACGCGCGCAATGACGGCAGCGAATATTGGTCTGCGCGTGAGTTCGCATCGATTCTGGGGTATAAGGTATGGAGAACTTTTGCAAAGGTCATAGATAAAGCGATGATCGCTTGTAATAACAGTGGATTCGACACGAATGATCAATTTGCCGAGGTCGGCAAATTGATAGAACACGGTAAGAACGGCAAACGAAAAACAATCGATTATGAACTCTCCAGATACGCATGCTATCTGATAATCCAGAACGGTGACACGAGAAAGAAGGCGGTCGCACTGGGGCAGGCATATTTAGCAATGCAAACATACAAAAAGGAGATGTCATGTTTCGCGGGAAGAACTGGATATGCGGCCGATCTGTTCTGTATGATACAGGCGGAAGAGAAACTGAAACGCGACGCCGTCGATAACATTGTGGATGCGAACGCTGTATATCATCAGGTCAGGAATGAGGTGTACAAGACAGTAAAAGATATCGGCGGCACAATGCCCGAAGATCTTCCCACGCCCGAAAAAAGTATATCCCAAATTGAAAAAGAACAACTTGAGATACTGAGACGTGAATCTGAAGAGGGGCGTCTTATGCTTGATGAATAGTTCCGAACCTTAAACACAATTCTGCAACCGGTGGTTGCAGAAATTTACAAACATCCTGAACCCAGATTTTATCTGCTTCTTTGTTATTCGTGATGATATGAAAGACATCTCCGTCATCATCACCGACGTGAATAAAAGAATGGATGAACTTGAGAAGCTGCGTGAAATCTCTGTATCTTCATCAAGAACGATAATCAGAATGACAAAAAAGATCATACATTCTATTCATCTGAACGAGGATCATCTGCCGTTATTGAAAGAGGCCGTTGCGGAATACGATAAACTCTATTCTTTGATCCGTGATGAACCTGAGATCTTATTCTCCGGCGCGGTCGCAGATATGATGACGGAGTTCGCTGAAGCATGTATATTATCTTCCGTTGTTATGAAAAAGGATATTCCTTCTTACGATTCGATGAAAATAACACCGCAATCATGGGTATTGGGTATTGCTGATTGTTTAGGCGAGTTGAGAAGGGTCCTGCTTAATCATCTGATCAACAATGATATCATAAAAGCAAAGGATGTTTTCAATGATATGGAAATTATTTGCGATTCCGTTCTTTCTTTTGACGTTCCGGATGCGATACTTCCTGTACGGAGAAAACAGGATATTGCTCGTTCCGTGATGGAACGCACGAGAACAGATATAGCAAATGCTTTGCTCATGAGCAGAAATGTGAAAAATGTTTGAAAAGGGTTGAAAAGGGACTTCGTCCCTTAACGTCTTGCTTTCGGCTTTCCGAGGTTCTTCACCGGTTTGCGGAACACCCATATCAGCGCTATCAGCAATATGATGAAGAGTATCACTACCAATGTTTCCGACAGCGCATAACTGTTCTGTCCCACGTAGAATACGGATGATTCCACATTGATGAGATCTTCGCTGAGCAGCCATATCTCTGCGTCCAACGTTACCGTATGCTTTCCCCAGCTGAGACCGTTCAGCGGCCCTAGCCACTCGTGCGTCACAGTTTTGGTCTCTTTGGCGCCGATCGTGATCTCCTGTTCTCCTATTCTTTCATCGACATTACCGTCAACGATGAACCATACCGTTATGTCGGTAAGTGTACCGCTCTTATTCTCGAGAACGGCGGAAAGCGTTATCGGAACTACCGCACGGACAGGTGCCTTTTTTGTTATTTCGCCTTCAACGTCGCCTTTGAACTCAAACTTCACTTCCAGCGTGTACGTCCCCGGACTTTCCGGTGCCGTGACAGTTAATGCTCTCGTATCGTCGGTCAGACTTCCGGACGACGGACTTACCCTTCCTACGCTGTAACCGTTACTGTCGACAAGTTTTGCGGTGAACGTAATTGTACTTTTCTCACCGTATGCGTATATGTCATACGTAGCTGTCTTACCAACTGCTAAGAGATACGTTTCCGCCCTTATGTCAGCGAACATATCCGAAGGTTCATCTTCTGCTGCTTCCGCTGACGGTACCGCCATAAGGAATACTGTTGACGCGATCAGAACGATCGCCGCGAGCGCGATCATCTTTTTCGTGAGAACACCCCCCTTCTCATTCCTAACCAGAAGATCAGCATACCCATCACCACTGACAATGCGACCAGTACCCATACTATGGTTGGCGTACTGTTCAGCGAGGCGTATATATTGTTGCCTTTAGCAGACATGTTGCCTTCTACGTCCGTGTTCGCTTCACTTAATGAGAGTGGTACACCGTCAAGCAGTATCTCAAGCGGTAATGCTAAATTCAGATCATCCGCTTCTTCTCCGGTCCATATCAATCTGAGATAATACGTTGATGAAGAGTTGCCGCCTACCGTTACTTCCGCTTTACCGTCATCGTTGCTCAGTTTTACGTTATCGGCGTCAACTATGGATGCGTACCATTTCTTTGTCATATAAGTTCCGAAATCCTTTATTTCCAGTAATGCCGAGACGCTCAGATGGTTGTCGTTCTCTACTGTGAAACCGTAACCGAATTCGTTCTTACTGACGCGGTTCATGTTCTGATCTTCGTCACTGGTCAACGGGTTACCGTCGAACTTCCATACCGCGTATAAGGTAACATCATTCTCTATGTCGAATTTGTCGCCTGCTTTGAATTCGGGGAATGCCGCATCCTTATCGGATGACCATCCGAGGAATGTGTATCCCGTCCTTATCATAGCGGGAGCGGGTGCCTCGACCTCTATCTCATCTTCGAAAGCATGACCGCTTGAACCTGCCGGTGCTGCACCTGCGGTTGCACCGTTCTTGTCGTACGTAACGCTGAACTCTTCCTGTTCCCATACTGCGTACAGTACGATATCGCCGAGTATTGTGAAAATGTCATCCTTCACAAGGTCTGCAGTAACAGCGAACGGATAGAATGACCATCCGATGAATGCGGATCCGTCCTTCGTTAGTCCGATGACTTCCAGCACTGTTACCGGATCTCCGGAACCGTAGTCGATCGCGTCTGTAGGCGGAACACCGGCGGTTGCGCCGTTATCGTCGTACGTTACGTTGTACGGCCCTCCGACATCTGCCCATACCGCATAGAGCGTCGCATCAATGTATATCTTGAAGTCGTCGCCTGCAATGAATTCCGGTAATGCTGCATCCTTGTCGAATGACCATCCGAGGAACACCTTTCCGCTTACCGTAAGGTCGATGTTGCCGATGATCATGACTTTGTTACCGTGCTCATATTTCGTATCATCGATCGGTGCTTCGCCATCTGCGTTCTCGTCATTTGCGTCATATGTAACACTGAATGTTGCGCTCCCCGTTGTCAGCGTTTGACCGGTTGCATCCTTTGCTATAATGGTCAGATTCTTGTTGTCCTCTCCGAACTTCGATGCGTCATATGTTGCCTTGAACTCTATCAGCTTACCTTTTTCGTCAGGCTGCACAAGAACGTAACTGTTATTCGTTCCGTTGAAGTTGATGGATGTCCATCCGGTGCTTCCCGATAATATTATCGTTGCGTTGCCGTTCGTATCCGGATGATTGATAACATAGAAGCTTCCGACGGCGGTGCCGTTGGCGTTGTATGTTATCTTCAGATCCTGAATTATCACTTCGGGATTGTATTCCGGCGGTAACGGTTCGTCTGTGACGACTTCCATGTTAACGGTTGCTTCATCCTTCACTCTATCCATGGCCTTATCCAATTCCAGATCTTCCTTGAGAGTGAATTCATACACCTTACCGTCTATCGTGCTTGTGACATACGGTGAGAATGTGTATTTCTCAGCGTCTTTAGGCAAAGTTGCTTCGAACGTTCCGTTCTTTATCGGAATGACAGCGGTACCGAAGGTACCGTCCGTGTACTCTATCTTTATTGTCAGTTCGCCGTCCGCTACACGTCCGACATATCCTTTTACGGTTATTGCATCGTCGATATCGTCTGCGACGATGATGTTCTTTGCAATTAACCGGTCAACGTCGATATATGCTATCTTCGTGACCTTGTCCTTATCTTTGGCGTCGTCCTTCTTCTTTACTGTTATGACGCCTTCAAAGTTACCGTCATCGTCCACAGGAACGTAGAACGTCTTTGTTGTCAGATCCGCAGATCCTTTACTCAGGATCGCTCCTGGTGCCGACAACGTTACAACATCGTCCTTATCGTCAACTTCTACGATCACTATTGCAACTTTGTATATGTAATCGAACAGGTCTATTGACGTCTGACCTGCGAACAGTACAACTTTACCGGAATAGTAATATCCTATATCCCCGGGAATACCGGATGACGGTACTACGAGAAGATCATATGATCCCGATCTCATGATAACGAACGGATCCAACGGGTTAACGGGTTTGTTGTCCAGCATCACGGCCATGTCGCCCATTGTAACGAAAACGTCGAAATCAGAGTTCGCTGTGGTAAATTGCACATACACCGTTATCGATCCGTTGGCAGGTACGAGAACTGCCAGTTCACGTGTGCTGCTTGTCAGACCGCCGGTGGCGCTTGTGCTTATGGTCGTGCTGAATGATACATTCGCCGATGTTAATTTTACGTACAACACAAAGTCTGTGTTGTTCACTATCTCCATATCCGCCTTGCGGCTTGTAGCGGCCGCCGGCGGTTTTTCGATATTGAATATCAGATCGCCGTCACTGAATATGTCCATTTCCAATATGTTCGGTATCGTGCCGAAATTGAACGGTATCTTTGCGTGGCATGTGCATTCACAGTCCTTGTCGCAATTCGTTCCGTCGCATTCGCCTGCCGCGACGCAGTATGCGCAAGTACATCCGCATTTGAGTTTTACGTCAGCCGCTTTGTATTCGGCGTCCTCGTCGTATTCTTCTCCGTCAACTAACAGAACGCCTGTGCTCAGAACATCATCTACTGTCACGTCTATCGTATCGCCGTCGCAGACGAGATCAAATATTATGTCACCGCCTGTTGCTTCGAACAGTACTCCGTTGATAAGGAGCCACGAATCTTCCGTGAGTGTGCTGCCGAGCAGTTCCAACGTACCCGTTACGGTGATCATTGCTTCACCTGTGAACGTACCGGTCGGGTTCGGGCCCAAATTCGTTATGGTCATTACCAATGATGAACCGTGCTCGAATATTATCGTGTAATCATCCGTCACGTCGTAGAGTTTTGCAAGACCCGATATCGTCCTTTCGATCGAAACTCCTGGATCATATACTTCTACGATGGCGCCGAATATCTCATGGAATGCCGCCAGTGCAGGATTGACGTCGCCTTTCGCCTTGAGTATCGCATCTCTCAGATCTCCCGTCGGAGGCACGTCATAAGGCCAATCTCCCGCGATGTACATACCGACCAGACTCCATTTGTCTGTGTCAAATAGTGTCACATCATATGTTCCCATCTCTATGAGCAATTCGCCTGTCACAACGGTAACGGCGATCTCGCCGTTATTGACGATGAGATCAAATATGACGTTACCGTCCGTGGCTGTGAACTTTACTCCGTTTATTACGATCCATGAGTCTTCCGTCAGTGTGCTTGCGACCAATTCAAGTTTTCCTTCAATTGTCATTACCGCATGACCGGTGAGTTCTATTGATGCCGGCGATCCCAATGACGTTGTCTTCATTTCAAGATCGGAACCGTGTTCGAAAGTTATCGTATACAATTCCGTCGGTACGAGATTGACGATCTTTGCTATTCCTGTTATTGTCCTTGTTATTGAGACCAGGGGATCATATTCTTCCTCGATCAGACCGAATATTTCATGGAATGCTGCCAGTGAATCATCGACAACGCCTTCCGTCTTGAGTATCTCTTCCTTTATCTCATCCGTCGGCGGAACATCATAAGGCCACTTGCCTTCCATGTAAAGATCGGTAGCGTCCTTAATGCCGATCAGTTCAATGCTCTTGTTTATTGATACTATCGTTATTGATATGTCATCATGTATGCTTTCGAATGCGTCGAAGTATGCGTAGCACACCCTCGTGTTGGCGGATGCTGTTGCCGATAACGTATAGTAGAACTCATTTACCGCTGTAGAGTCCAAAGTATCCTTTGCGCTGAATTTGACTGTGCTTGACGTCAATACTATGTATTGTACAACGTTTGAATTATTCGTCACCTGTATCGCCGCCCTTCCGGTCGATATATTTATGTCAGTTACCCTGACATCAACATTGACCGTACCCTCTTTGACGGATATTCTGTCACCAACGTCGGAATATACCGTTGCGGTGCTTGCAGTTCCTGTGTTGTATGTTACGAATACTGTCACTCTCGGATCAGCACCGTCGAACGCTACGTTCACCGTCGTTTCTCCGGTCGGTATAGGTATTACGTTTGCTTTCGTTCCGCCCCTTGTCAGGTTCGCGTCCTCTGCTTCCAGTATAACGTAAAGGTTCTTTCCGGTGTCGTTATTAAAGACCATTAATTTGTCGCCTTCCGGATCATCTTCGATCTTTATGGTCAATTCTTTGCCGGCCGCCACAGTGAGAACGGATATCTCATCGTCTTCGGTAAGATCGATGATTATCTCTTTCACGTGCACCTTAACTTCCGGATCTGCATCAGTAAAGGACGCATCTATTGTTATCTCATCGCCGTCATCTATGTACATCGGCATACCGTTTACATCTTCTA
>WQXR01000016.1 GCA_009784745.1 Methanomassiliicoccaceae archaeon
ATCTGGGCGATCACAAACTTGATTACTTTTGCGCAAGAGATTCCGGTGCAGGATTTATCGGCGTTCTTACGAGATACAAAAAAGATGATTGGGCGGCGGTCAGCAAAGATATTGAATTTATCGACACCGTTGCCGATCTTGTCAATATTTTATGAAATTTCATAGTGCGTGACCGTGACTTGCGGATGCTTTGAAAATTGTACCGTATATTGGAACAAAATTAGTAAAAAATATTAAAGTGTACCAAAATGTGGAACAAAATTAGTAAAAAATACTAAAGTGTACCAAAATATGGAACAAAATCAATAGTATTATATCTGTAAAAGGAAATGACCTTCCATGGATGAGGAAGAAACAAAGATGGTATATCGTGAGAGGTATCTCAGCAAGATAAGACCTCACATAGGAAAACCGTACATCAAGATGCTTACCGGAGTAAGAAGAGGCGGAAAGTCAACGATACTGAAGATGATAGCCGACGAGATCTCTGAAAAAGATAAGAATGCCAATATCGTGTTCGTCGATTTTGAATTGTATTCCAACGCATCCATCGCATACGCCGACAAACTTTACGATCATATCTCAAATTCCGTTAAGAAGAACGCCAAGAACGTATTGATGATAGACGAGATCCAAGAAGTTGAAGGATGGGAGAAGGTCATTGCATCGTTCAATAACGAAGCTGTCTTTGATATATACATCACGGGGTCCAACTCCAAATTGTTCTCTTCAGAATTTTCCACATACATCAGCGGAAGATATGTCTCGTTCAATATCCAAACGTTATCGTTCACGGAATGTGTCGATTTCAGAAAAGTTGCCGGCGGAGACACGTCGGAAGATGAAATATTCAATTCCATGCAGCGAATGGGCGGATTCCCTGTTGTCTGGATATCCGGCCATTCCGAAAGCGATTCGTACTCTCTTATACGTGACATCTACGCAAGCATTGTTCTTCGTGATATCGTTCAGAAGCACGGCCTGAGCAATGATGCTGCCCTTAAGAGGATGATACTGTTCTTATGCGACAATATCGCCAAACCTACATCTTTGAACAATATCTATAACGGTCTGGTAGAAACATACGGGCGTTTCAGAAGGGAGGCCGTATACAAATTCTGTGAATATTTGGAAGAGGCTTTCATCTTCCACAGGGTGGAAGAAGAAAGATTGAAGGGTAAAAAAATACTTTCACCGAAATACAAATTCTATTTGTCAGATATCGGCATCAAGAATGCGCTTCTCGGATACCGTAATGATGATATTGCGGATCACTTGGAAAATATTGTCTATTTGGAGATGAAAAGCAAAGGATATGATATCACCATAGGGAACATCAACGGAAAGGAAGTTGATTTCGTCTGCAAGAAAGATAATTTGCGCGTTTATATTCAGGTTGCGTACAGACTTTCATCCGAGAAGACGATAGAACGCGAATTCGGTAACCTGAAGATGATACAGGACGGTTATCCGAAATATGTTGTTACCACAGACCCGGATTGGATATCAGGGAACATAGACGGCATCAAATATATGCATGTGAAGGAATTCCTGAAATTGGATCTCTGACCGCACCCGAAGTAACGCTTAATAAAAAATAGAACGGAACATCTGACGGCCGTCAGATGTTCCTTGTCTTTTCTTTGTGCTCTTCTATCACGTCGAATCTGAAACGCTTCTTGTTCGTTTCGAATAACGCATCCTCGGGCAACAGACCTTTTACGAGTTGCAGCATCTTTGATGCAATGCCCATGATCTGATCGTTCAGCGTTAATCCGAATCTCGTTTTTCCGCATACGAGGTGTCCCGGATTTATAACGTCGTTAGGATCTGCATGCGTTTTCAGCGTTCTCATGAATTCCGCCGATCCTTCGTCGCGTATCATGTCAAGATTCGACGCAAAGAATATCCCCAGTCCGAGTGAACGGCCGCCGTATTTCGCCGCTTTGTCGCCCATGAGATAGTTGTAGGCGAATCCCGTCATTCCCAACGGCGATTCTGTATCCATAAAGTAATACGGCATGAACATTGCTGTACTGCGGTCGGCGATCATTCCTATTATTCCGCCGCCGTCCATCTTCATTGTCTTGAAACCTTCATAACATTCGTCAACGAACTCGGCCCAGTGTTCATTCCTTACAACGACCTCGGCAGGAATGGAACCGATGCCCACCTTGCGTGCCCTGAATTCGTAGCAGCGCTCTTCCCATTCGTGGTCCGCAACGCTCTGCGCAACTTTCTTTCCGCCGTACTTCTCAATGATGGCATCCAATGTTCTTTCTTCGACCTCGATGAACTCCGGCGCTCCCTGCAATGTTATGAGGAACAGATTTTTCACATCAGGCGCGTGCAATCCCGCTTTCCTCTGGTGTTCGAAATGCATGAAGTCGGACCACGCTATATGCAGTGGTCTGAGACTCGGATGTTTCGTTATCTCTGTTATAGGTCCGCCCATATCCCTCAGATTCTCAAAGTCGTACGCCAGCGGTTTTATTACGCCTAACGGATGAACTCTTAATGTTATCTTCGTAATGAGACCGAGTGTTCCTTCCGCACCGGAGAACAACTGATTCAGGTTGTAACCTGACATGTTATTTGCAATTTTATCGTAACCGGTGTTCATTATCGTACCGTTTGAAAGAACTACCTCCAAATTGAGTATGCTTTCTCTTGCCGATCCGTATTTGTAACCGCCCGGACCGATACCGCCCGTTGAGACCCAGCCGCCGACCGTTGCCGACGGGAAACTTGACGGATACGAGCCTACGAGCAAACCTTTTTTAGCGCATGCATCGTAAACTTTCTTCCAAGTGCACCCTGCGTCAACTTTGACGCACATGTTCACTTCATCTATTTCGTGAACGTTGTTCATTCTGCTTGAAAAGTCTATGACAATTCCCGCAGCCGTGGGCGTACATCCGCCCAATCCCCATGTTGATGCGCCCCTCGGCGTCAATGCGACACCCGTTTTGAACGCTATCTTCGCTATCTTTGAAACGTCCTCCGCACTCTTCGGTCTTACGACGGCGTCCGGTATGTTATCGAACGCCACTCCGGCTTCCTTCGGAAGTGGGGCAAGATCGTGGCTGTAAAGCAATCTCTCCATGTCGCTCGTGGTTACGTTCTCGGCGCCTATCGCGTCCTCTATCTTTGCGATTATATCCGAGGTCACTTCCCGTGATGAATTCTCTGGTTTTTTCATTTTTATGTGCCTCCACTTCTAAAAGCGTGTGACATTACGATTGTCCATGCAATATGTTATCGGTTATTAATCCTTTTCATAAGTTCCCATGCGCGCTGCGCGCTGAATGTTCAATATTTTACCCATACGCGCGGATATTCCCGTTGCGATGCGTATGCGTCACACGCTGTCTTCCATCTCGGATCTCGTCATGATACGAATGAGCATACTGCTGTCGTTTATCCTTGATTCCGATATTTTTGCGATCTCCCCGAGTTTCTTTCCGTAGACGTTCATTTCGGAGATGTTCTCAATGTTATCCTTCTTCGAAACTTTTACTCTGAGGCCGTCCAAATGCATCACGATCGGCGCAGGCCGGAGACATTCCTTCAGCGGTTCGTATTCTTCAAGCAATTGTTTTATCTCAGCGGGATGAACGAATAACGGATCCTCATCGATGGCCATCTTCTTCTCTTTGATCACTTTCTCAACACTTTCCGATATCTCTTCCAATTTTTTCATATCTTCCGGGGTTCTCATCCTTTCCGTTCTTCTTCCCACTCCGTGGACGATCGCTTCGCAGCATTCGTCCAGACCGTCAGGTCTCGGTCCTGATACAAGTATCACAGGAACCTTTATTTTTTCGAAAAGGTGTTTCTTCGCTTCCACGCATGATTTGAAATTGCCTAACATGAAGACAGCGGCATCATACTCGTTTATTATATCCATCTCTTCCATTGATATCTGCGACGTTGCTTTCCCGCGACCTCTCGCTAATCCCATTACCACTGTTATGGCACCTGCTTCTCTCAGCGCCTCTGCGATGTCGCATACCGGATGAGGCATATGATGCCTCCCGAGAGTCGGCCCTATAACGGCTATTTCCGTTCCGGCTAACGGAACGTTCCTTACCATTCCGCCTATGGATGTGCACATCCTCTCCATCGCTTCTCTGTCCTCTCCGGGTATCGACATGGTAACGGTGAACATCTGTGCGCTCCTTGTCTTCTGTAACACGACACCGCCTACGTCCTCTATCATTTCCAGAAGTTCGTTGGAACGGTAGATACCGCCGTCGTACATCAGCACCTCATACATTCTCTTCCGCCTCCTGCGCTGATAGATTATCTTTAACTTCATTATGCATCTTCTGCGCCTTGTCCTTCAGCGGCTGTGTCATTATCTCCTCGGTCGCCGCAATAGTTATGATACGCCCTTCGGAGATGTTGTACCTTGCCTTGATGCCCTCCGGGAGTATCCTCCACATCGCACCGATCACCTCTTGCTTTGCGTCATCTCCTGATGCTATCTCCGTTTCCGATATCCTGTCTTCGTCGCCGTTCTCTATCTTTACGTCAAATCTCGTCTGCTGTTCAACTTTATCGCGGCCGTACATCCTCCACAGCGCAGAGGTTATCTGCGGTGCGTAGTTCTCGTCCGTTATTGTCAGGTGAACGTCCTTGCCTTCTGTCCTTATGCTTACCGCATCGATCATCCTCTTGCTTTCCGGCTTGCTTTTCATTATTACGGAGATGATGAACAACGGCGTCGACGGGTCCATGGACATTTTTACTTTCTCTATTGAGCCGGCGGTCCCGGAGTCGCTTATTATCCCTTTGAACAGTTCTTTGTAAGCATCGTTACCGTAAATGTCCGTTCCCGTTACCTCGATGTACATCAATACCCCTCTAAGAACCCTGACGAAAGTATTGCGCCGCCTACTGCGCCTATATACTGCGAATTCTCCGGAACTATAGGTTTTGATCCCAATATCTCACCGACGGCCGCCACCAATCCGGATATCAATGATGTTCCGCCCACCTGTATTATCGGATGGCGCACATCTATCTCCTGTAACTGCTGCTCATACACTTGTTCAGCAACAGAATGACATGCCGCAGCGGCAACATCCTCGAACGTCCTTCCTTCTCCTAAAGTTGTGACAAGGTCCTGAATTCCGAACACTGAGCAATATGAGTTCATTTTCGCATTGCGCCAATTCCCTTTGTCGGCGAGCGAACCTAATTCAGTAACTTCAATTTTCAATCGTTTAGATACCATTTCCAGGAATCTTCCGGATGCTCCGGCGCATATGCCGCCCATTGTAAAGTTATCGGGAACACCGTCGCGAACGGTTATCGCTTTGTTGTCCATCCCTCCGATGTCAAGTATCGTTGCTTCACCGCGTTGTTTGTCGGCGAGCCAAACGGCACCTTTGGAGTTCACGGTTAACTCTTCCTGAACGAGTTTCGCATTATAATGCGTTCCCAGGCGGAACCTTCCGTATCCTGTTGTTCCTATTGCTTCCACATCCTTCATCTTCACGCCTGCTTCCGCCAACGCATTCTCAAGAACATGTTCCGCAGATCTTATCACATCGCCTGACGGCGTCCAATCCTTTCCCGCTATCTTGTTATTTATCATAACAACTGCTTTTGTTGTGCTCGATCCGGAATCTATTCCTACGGTTATGCCGCTTTGCCTTTCCCTTGCCAGTAACTCTTTTCTTGTCACTATCGTAACAAGCGCTTCCATCCTTGTCAGAAGTTGCGCCGCCTTCAGCCTTTCTGTGAACGAGTACGTAACTACGGGCAATCTCGTATTGTCCTGGATGAACCTTCTCAATTCATTTCTCACCAATGCGCCTTCGGCGCATCTGAAACAAGTGGCAATGAATACCGCATCGGCGTCATATTTTCTGTCCGCCAGCTGAACTGCTCTTGCGATCATCAATTTCAGTTGCGGCGACTGCGGTTTGAAGCCGAAACGTTCCACTGCCTTATCTATGTCGGAAGCAGAAACATCCGGATGAACTATCGTTGCTCCGACACTCCTTGCGGCTTTTTCAATTTCATACTGAACACTGCTGTATTCGGTGCCGCAGGACAGTTGCGCTATCTTTATCATTTCAGTCCCTCCAGGAATTCCTTTATTTTCGCAACGATGTCCTTTCCTTCGTCCTCGTCGTTCGGATAGTTTACGTCAAGAACGGGGATACCTTTTCTTTTTATCAGATATCTGACCATAAGATTCGTGCGGTGACATCCGACGCATCCGAAACTGTACGGACAATCTTCCATTATTATCGCTGCTTCAGCGTCCTCTATCATCGGGCCCCATACGGCCAATCGTCCTCTCACTCCGGACGGGACTTCGATACCTGCGTATTTCAGTCCTTTCATAACATCCTCCAATGATACGTTCATCGGGGGCATGTCTATCTCCGTCCTGTCTATCTTCTCCTGTATCGCCGCCATTGTGCTCAGCGGTTCGTGACCGAACCTTTCCACCAGATCGTACAGTATGAGACTGTTCGGCGGATCTATGAATATTTTCATCATTTCACCTCACAAATTCTTTTGAATCCTTCAACAGATAATTTCTTTCTTTCCGTTCTTACGGATGCTTTCTCTCCTTTGTCGGTACGGTCAAGACCGCGATGTATCTTCCAGAGATCTTCCCATTCCTGTTCCAGCTGCGCAAAACCCGGCCTTGTGCCGTGGTGCGCGCGGCACCGTCTCGGATCGGCCACACGGAATGCCCTCACCTTTGAGAATATCCCGTTAACGTCCAATTTCCTTACTTCGGATATGACCTCTCTTACAACTTCCTTTTCTCCTTCGATGACCGCGCCGTAGCATGACTCCTTCACTGTTACGTTCTTGCCCATGGCATGTATCGTTCTTGTCAACTGATCAGGCGTTATATGGGATGCCGGCGATATCACAATAAGACGTGTTTCGCGTACATTCATTCTTTGACCTCCCTTACGTAGATTATGTCCCCTTCTTTCAATCCGTCCGACAATTTCTTAAGATCGCCTTTGAACGTTCCCGTTATGTTCGTTCCGTACGGTTCCTCACCCGTCGGACCGTACTGTTTGCTGTCCTCCAGTCTGATGCCCATCAGACCGCAGTTCGGTCTTGATTGGTTTGTTATTCCGATCTCGCCTTTTTTACACTTTTTGAATTCCGTTCCCGGGTACAACGCCTTACCGCGTTCCTCATCCCCCTCGAACGTTACCATAGGCATCCCTTTGAATGCAAAATGAACTTTCATCGTTCCTATCGGTTTATGGCTCAATCCCGTTATCTTTTCAAAATAGTGCACACTGGCCGCCTCGTTCTTCCTGTCTAACGATACGTCGAATATCCTTTCCTTCCTGACGCCGAATGTTTCCGCTTCTTTGCTCTTTATCGCGTGCATCGTCCATTCCGGTTCCTGTTCGACGATGATCGAATCATCTGATGTATCGCCCGTTCGTATCTGCTTTATCCCATTCTTTTCCAGTAATTTTTGACCTTCGGATTGTTCCATGCCTATGGTCAATATCCTTTCGATGTCCGTTGCCATCGTAACGATGTCACCTGCCGCCGCATGTGCAATTATTCCTTTGCCCTGTTCGATCGTGCCTGTATCGTTGTGCGCAGGTACCGTCTGTCTGCGTTCTTTGTAGAATAATATCCTTCCCGTTCCCTCGCCTGTGTTGCGTATCGTTACCGTATCCTCTTCCCTGACGGAATTCCTTTCGTTCTCTATCTGAACGTCCGTGTTATCAGAGCATGCGACGTAACTTCCGGTCGCATCTGATATTGTGATATGACCTTTTTCCGCCGTTACAAGAAAATGTTCGCTGCTCATCGGGGAATTCGCGTTCAGCAGAACTTTTACGAACGTCTCTATCATCATTCCGTCATCCAGCGGATGTTTCGGATCTTTCGTTACAATGGTATTCTCAGAACTCCTTTCCGATATCACCGGTCTGATCGATAATATCTTATCGCCTTCTCTCAGCGACGATATCACGTGGCGTCCCGATGTTATGCGCCCGATCCTTCCCGTTCCGGCTCCGTATGCCCATTTGTGGTCGTCCGTCGCTATCATCATGTACGTCGTATCGTTATCGAAACCGCCCAATGAGAAGAAGCAGTCATAACGTCTGTACATCCTTGGTTCGCGGCTCACTTTCAGTTTCGTTCTGAAAGAACCGAACGCGGCGATGTTCTTGGTTATCCATCTTGCGCCTATTTCTCTCACATCGTTCACAACATCCAGCCAGACACGCGCATCATCGCTTTCATCGAGATGCATTATCATCTTTCCTTTTGTTGTCTCAAGTTCCAGATCATCCGTCTGCTCCTTCGTCCTGCTTGACGCGAGTGATATAGATATCAATGAATCTTTCACATAACGTTCGCCGGCGACCGCGTCGCCGAGTGTTGCTTTCGCGGGAAATTCTTTTTCTTTTCCGTTAATGATAACTTTCAATCAGAATGCCCCCTTTTCTCCGGAAGCATTGACTGTATCTTCGATACGATCTCATCCAACTTGTCCTGCGGACATGTTACACCTCTTATCACGCCCGTCGTTATCTCTCTGATCTCACCTTTTACGCTTATGTCCTCGTCCTTCGGCATTACATCCTTTGTCTTCACGCCTATTGCCGCAAAATCCTCAAAATCAATGGGACACTGCGATACTATCATCGCAGGGATGTTCACATTCCTCAGTATCAGCCTTGCTTTGTAGATTATATGCGCCCTGACGTTACCCAGATGTATCAGCGCAACTTTGAACTGCTGTATCCTTTCCACTTCTATGGGATCCAATCCGAAGTATGTTCCCGTCATTATATCGGGTGCGTCCGCGGGAACGCCTCCTCCTGCGTTCACGACGAGGACACTCGCGTCTATCCCTTCCTCGCGCAACGCATACGTTATCTCGCAAACGGGTTTCGTTATATGCCTGCGTCCGGGGCCCATCGCTATCACAACGACATCGCGACCGCTCTCGGATATCGTCGCTCTCTGCGCCAGCGACCCTCCCGAGCCCAATCCCATGGACTCTCTGCATTCCACAAAACTCAGGCGTCTGCCGATCCTTTGCTTCACTTGATCCCACTCTCTTCCTTTGTAAGTTCTTCAACTATCTCCGCCGGAGTTCCGATCATCGCTATCTTCCCGTTACGCATCAGCGCTCCGCGGTCGCAGCAGTTCAGAATGAAGTCCATGTCATGACTGACTATGACGAAAGTTTCGCCGAACTCCTCCCTTGCTTTCAGCACAGACCTTGCAACCGTTACTTTCGTGATCGGGTCCATCGTTCCCGTTGGTTCGTCGAGAATGACAATTCTCGGTTCTTGTATAAGCACCTGAGCGAATGCGATCCTTTGACATTCCCCTACGCTGAGTGTGTCCGGATACGAATACAATATCTTTTCAATGCTTTCCGCTGAGAATCCGACGCTCATCAGCGTCTGTATCGCCTTCACTTTTGCAAGTTCAGCCGGCATCTTCATTCCGATACAGGTCGTTAGGTTCTGCAGTATCGTATCAAACGGATATAACGAATATTCCTGATGCAGGAATCCGATATACGGTGTGGCCCTTCCTTTTCCTTCGGGTCCCGCTTCCGACATGTCCACCATGTCGTCGCCCACCTTTATCTTCACGGAACCTCCCGTGCACGGCGACATCCCTGCTATCATTCTTGATGTTGTTGTCTTTCCTGCGCCGGATGTCCCCACTAAAGCGAAAACTTCTCTTTCCTTTATGTCGAATGAAACGTCATCAACAGCCTTTACAACGCCTCTTATCACCGAGAAAAAATACTTTTTCGCGTTCTGTGCGATTATTATCGGTTCGCCTATATCGGACGATTCCCGTTTTTCAAATTTGTATTCCTGCATGAACTTCTTCGTTACGTTCTCAGGTATGTCATGCATCATCACATTTCCTGCATCTAACCAAATGGCATCGTCGGCCATTTTGTCAATTGCTTCGGGCCAGTGAGATACGAACACCATGCACATTCCCTTTCCCTCTACTAATTTTATCAGAGAATTGTGTACTATCTCCGCGGTCCTCGGATCTAACGTACCGGTGGGTTCATCAGCGAGGAAGAACAACGGATCCTTTGCCAACTGCCTTGCCAATACCGTTCTCTGTTTCTCGCCGCCTGAAAGGTCCCTTGCGATATGTGTCGTCCTGTGCGTCAGATTGACGAATTCCAGCAACTCGACTATCTTTTTTGTTCTTTCTCTCTCGTCAAGTCCGTGCGGCAATGCTTCCGCTATATTCTCCATTACTGTCTTATCACCGAACAATGCGAATGTCCTTTGCAGCATTATCGCGATGCGTCCTTTGATCTCTTCCCTCAACTGGTCCCTTTCGGGAAGTGCCCAGTAATCAACGTCCTTCGTTACCGTCTCGGAATTGCATTTGGTGCATCTTACGCCTTTGTACGGAAGATCGATGGAACCGCATTTTACACAATGATTCACCCTGTAGATCACTTTTCCTTTGTCAGGTCTGTAATCCACGCTTCCGCGGAGCATGTTTATCAGAACGCTTTTTCCGGCCGCGCTCTTTCCTATCAGTCCCAATGAAGAACCCGTCGTCAATTTTGCGCTCACACCGTTCAGTACAGTACGGCCGTTGAACTTCTTTGAAACGTTATCGATTATCAGCAGGTCGACCGCTTCATGTGCCATGTATCGGGAAAAGAGATGAAATTATAAAATATCATGGAATAACAGCCGTTAAATTTTCTCCGATAACGAGGATTATCCTTATTATTGTGTGATCTGCGTTAAATGTTTCCCTCTTTTCGAGAGTTCGTGCGCATTATTTAATTATCAGTACATGCTAACATGATATCATGATGAGACCGTACAACATTGCATCAGGCGGACCGGCCCCGAAATTCACAGATTATCACCTGTGGAAGGCACTGATGATAATGAGCGAAACGAAACCTATCGGACGTAAAGCGCTGTCCATCGCGCTCAATCTCGGCGAAGGCAGCACAAGAACGATATTGGATATGTTCAGCGAAGATAATTACATCGTCGTCACAAAAAGCGGTGCCGTATTGTCCGAAAGGGGAAAAAGAGCAAAGGATGCCGTAAAAATGGATGTCAGCATCGTGAACGTCAGCGATCTTACGATAGGTGCGGTCAACTGTGCCGTTAAGATACGCGGTGTGTCAAAAAAAGTGACATACGGATGCGAGGAACGCGACGAAGCGATAAAAGCCGGTGCCACCGGAGCAACGACACTCGTATGCAGCGGCAGCCGGTTGATGTTCCCGGGTTCCGAATATCTTGTTTCCGCAAGTATAGAAGAAGCGCTGAAAAAAGAGTTCCGTATCGGCAACGGTGACGTTGTTATCATAGGCACCGCCGCCGATGAGGAGAATGCGGAGAAAGGTGCCGTTTCCGCCGCCATAAGATTAATAGGCGGAATAAAGTCGCACAAAAGTACGCTGGACGTTCCGTTCCAGAGGAATTCGAACAAAGAATTGATATCTCTTGCCTTCACGATACACGATCTTGTAGGAAGATTACCGGTATGTGCGAGAAGCAAAGATAATCTTGGTATCAGGATAGAGGACGGGCGTGTTATCGACAACACCTATACCGGCGAGGTACTGGAAGAGGCGATGGAGGTCGGCACGACGATACGCCGCGTCGCTACGTCCGGTCCGTACAAGGGAATAAAAGTGATAGTCGCTCCGCTGGAGGTTGACAACGAGGTTGTCGCGTCGGTCGGTGTTGTGGACATCAGAGCGTTAGCGGGCATGGACAATCTGATAAGGATGCGTGAGAACGATGAGTGAAACAAAGATGACTGTTAATGCAGGTGTGTGCAGATTCATAACAAAGATACATGCGATCGGATCGGATGATTACATGTCCGTAAGATTCATAATAGAAAGCGACTGCCCCAATGTGAAGGAATTTGCCGCTGCCGTCGGCGATGTGGACTCGATGAATGCTGTGGCCGCGCCGATAATGGACAACGAACTGATGAAAAGATGCAGTGAATTCCTCCCGCACCCTGCCTGTCCCGTACCCTGTGCGTTGGTGAAAGCATGCGAGGTCGCGATAGATTCAGCACTGAAGAAGGACGTAACATTCAATTTCCAGTGATGTGTGTGCCATGAACGACATACAACTTGACATTGTGAAAGGATTAACTGGTGTGCTTAACGCGTTCTATCTTAACGACAAAGTTTTAAAAGAACTGAAAGCAGAGGAAGCCAAAGTTAAAGGGACGATGGATATCGGCGTGATAAACGAAGGCTTCAATGACGCCCTTACGAGAGAGAAGATAATATGCATCGTCAAGGACAAGAGATTCAGACCTCCTCCCGAACCTACGGTGATATTAAGAGGCAATGACGGTGCCGTTCTGGGGTTGGAGGTATTTCCGCATACTTCACATCTTTATGAGAACAGAGAAGACATAATATGGATGGGTGACGCGTTCATCGTGTTCCCGCATGTTGCCGTGAAAGGGGGGGAAGCATTCGTTATGCCCCCGATACCGTTCGTCGAACTGAACGAGAGCAACGGATGCGCTGACGTGATATCATGCAGTCCCGCGCCAACATCCGATGTCATCATAAAGAAGCATTACGGACTTGTTGACGATCCGAAATTAGCTACGATACTGGTTGCGTTCAACACGAAATAGAACTCTCGCCGCGGTGAGAATTCTTCATTTTCTTCTTTCTGTTCGGTGGTTCTTATTACAGTTATTTCAAATGAGCCAGACTTAACAATGAGTAGCGAAAAAGTCTGTTATATATGAATAATAATGTCGAAAATGTCGGTAGGTGGGAAGCTCGGTTCGCCGTGCCCCTTAAACCACGGCGAACCTGAACCGCCCCATAGGAGGTGATGAAAGTGAGCCGAAAGGGCTACCGGCTTCGGATAACCATAACCCTCGGTTCGATCAAGATCGTTATCGATCTTGAAGATCCGTAAACATGGTCGGCTGACCCTCGTTACGGGTCCCGGCCCTCAGGGGCCAGTTATTCTCCTACAGATGACAGAGCATTAACAAAATATTTAAAGCAAACTCTGAGCAAAACGTTGAACGTGAAACAATCTCCTCATTACGGTGAGAATTTTTTCCGATTTTTCATTTCAATGAGGGTGCTCATGAACAGTTATTTCGAGTGAGCCAGACTTAACAATGAGTAGCGAAAAAGTCTGTTATATATGAATAATAATGTCGAAAATGCCGAGAAGGAAAGTTCGGATGTGCCGAACGCCTCATGAACGGCACACCCGTAACCGGACTCGGAGGGGGTGAATGCGCGTATGCGTAAGAACCAACCGATATGGCGAAGGTGGCGGATAGTAATATCCGTCGGCCCTGTCAGGATCACCATAATCCTTGACAGGAAATAAACCTCTTCGACTGGCCCACGTTACGGGCTTCAAACCCTTTACTTTGTCCCCGATACAAGATGCTTGACGAAATATTTAAAACACACCCTGAGCAAAAACGTTGGACGTGAAATATCTGCCTGCGGCGGTTGCCAAGCATCATTCCACTATCGTCATCCTCTCTCTGATGTCGTCCATATTTCCGTTCAGATGGATCATGTCCGATGACGACAATATCATTTCCGTGCCTATTTCAGCGTTAATTTTTGAGAAGAATCCTTTTTTCATCTTCATCGCTTCTATTGCGCCTTTGTCCAAACGTATCACTAATGACGATACTTTCCACGTGTCGATATTTATCATCACCGTTGTTACCGTTCCGACAAGTTGATTATCTTTCGTCACCACCTTTGACGATATCAAAGATGACAGAGATGCGATATTGTCGTTGTCCGGTGAAACAGCATCTTTAAGCGCTTCGATGGGCCTGTTCAAAAGGAGCACATCATTCAGTATGAAGTTCTCAGGAAGAATTAACAGCGTCGTTTTCCTCGAACCTGCGGCCAGCATTTCCGATCTTTTTGTTCTTATCCTCAGACCGACGACGTTCCGTTCGAACGGGTCATATCTTATGTCAATGATCTCACCGACCTCATACGCATCCGATGATATCATTTTCTTATCTTTCAAAGATCCGAGAGGTATCTGCATATTTACGTGAACGCGAACGAATGTAAAAGAATTTCCGAAAAATTAAATGAAACTATGCGGCTTGCGCCGCATAGAAATGAAATTTAAAAGGTTTAACCTCCGCCCGAGGGCATGAACATATCGATGTTCACATCCTCTGCCTCTTTTGCGAACTCTTCGACGGACCTTACCTTTTGGGTGCGGTCCCTCTCTCGTTCTTTGTAGGAAACTTCCTTATACTCGCTTATGTCCGCTTCTGCGAGCAACGAAACATTATAGTAAAGACCGGTAAAGTCAAGCAGTGCCCATACTTTGCCGTTCCTTTCTGCGATGTCCGTTACCTTTCCTACCGTGGACGTAGGCATGTACTTACAGATGTCTCCTACCTTCATTGAGCTCACACTTTGATGACAGCGGTTCTCTCACCGGCCGGCTTGAACTCCCTGAGTCCGCCTCTTCCGATCTCCTTCGTTATGTTCGCGAAGTCGAACACTAAAGAGGGATCAGCGAACGCAATGCGTATGAACGGGTTCACGGTGAATGCGTCGCCGCGTGCTGCGTGCGCCGCTTTCGGTATTCCGGTGTAACCGGACAGGTGACCTACGTTCATTGCGTAGTTGGGGTAGTTCGGACCTCTGAGTTCCATCGGGAGACCTTCGTCTGACCTGTATGCAAGCGAGTTCGCGGAACCGCACTGATCCTGCAGATCGTATCCGTAGAATCCGAGTCTTCCCGCTCTCTCTTTGTGCTGCAGCATGGACAGATACCAAAGGTTGACACCGCAGTCCGCGACACCGGTTGCCATCGCACCTGCGATTCCCGTTGTAGCGGCTGCTACTGTCGCTCTCTGTGAACCGCCGAAGTGGGATTCCATGACAGCCGGGTACTTCTCGTACATGCTGAGCGCGTATGCGTTCACTTCGTCACCGAGTTTCAGAACGTCATCGAACTTGCCTGCGTCGAGTTTGCAGAATCCGCCGTACTTGTCCTTTATCAGGTCTATCGCGTAGTACACGTAATCCTCAAGGATGTTATCCGTGTACGCTGCTGATGCGTACTGTGTGAATCCTACACCGCCGGACATGTATCCGCCGAGGTATATCTGATCGAACACTATTGCACCCAATGCTACCGCCTCAAGCGCACCGCGTCCCGGGTCGTCCGGTTTCACACGGTCGGACTGTGCTATATCAGCCATGTATCCGAACGGTATTCCTCCGGGCTCGTTGGGTCCTCTTGCACGCCTTGCCGGCATCATTGTACCCATTTCCATCGACTGGTGCTTTGCGGAGTATGCGAAGTCAGCGATAGCTGCCTCACCGGCTGCAAGTTTGTATGACGAGATGAACGCCATCGAGATCTGCTTTGCTGCATGCCTTGATGCTGTTGCACCGTCCATGAGCCTTCCGACCATTGTCGGAACGCGTACTGCCTGCGTCAGTGTGTTGCCTATTGCTTTCTTCAACTGTGCCGCGTGGTCCTTGCTGAACAGTTTGTTGATGTCTATGACGAATTTTTTGTCTATTTCGTCTATCAACTCATCGTTACCGCTGAACACTTTGATGTACGAGTCGTACACCAATGCGGGGTTGCACTCTGCCATGTGTTCCTGAACGACCGCTCCTCCGGGTATTGTGTGGTTAACAGTTTCCAAATAGCGGTTGATCGTCTCAGGCGTAACTTCCTTACCTAACCTTCTTTCGATGGTCTGGTGCGGTGAGTCCAATCCTACGAGCACAGTTCTCCTTATGTCATCCCAAGCCTGCTGGATAGCGGGGTTGTTGATGCAGTGCAGGTCATCGGGCTCTACGAATATGTCGGTGTGCGACATCTGGTAGGGCATCCATGACCTCTGTCCCAGCGGTACACCGATATCTTGGTTCATCATCGGTATTCCGCGCGCTTTGGCGATCTTCTTCGATGCTTCTACGAACTCAACTTTCCTCTTTGACTGTTTCCAGCCGCCGTAGCAGTAGAATTTCGTGTGCACATCGGTCGGGTCCTCTTTGAACTTCTTCTTGACCGCCTGCATGAATAACTTTTCTTTGTTCGCCAACTTCAGACCCCCTTTACGTTAAAGGGCTGGTAACCTGCAAGCGTTCTCAGTTTGTGTATCCTGATACCGTATGCGGTGACCTCTTTGTCATCCCTCATGTCAACGCCGCCCTGGTATGCGGTGAAGATCGTGGTCCTCTTCATAAGATCGGCCTGCGGTGCCGGTTTGCCTACAGATATCTTCCTGTCCAAAGGCAAGGCGACCTGGTCCTTTACGTAAACGACCTCTTTCTTCTTACCGTCCCAGACGTACCTCTGCCATGCATCGAACATCAGGCCGTTCTCATCGAGACGGCATGCGTGACCGTGAACGGTCGCTCCTCTGATACCCGTGAGTGCAGGGTCGAATGTTTCGTTGTCTATGAGTTCCTTGGAGAGTTTTTCCAAGTCTCTTTCCCTCATCTCGATGATCTGCCTTCCGGAAAGCGTACCGGTGTCAAGACCTCTGTATCTGGACAGGTACATCCATGCTCTCTGGTACGGCGAGATCGGTGCGAAATATACGGAGTCAGTGAACTGAATATATCTGATCCTGTCTCCCTTCTTCGCGCCCTCTATCGGTACGACGAGTTCTCTTATCGGACATTTAGGTTCCTTGCCCTCCTCGAGTGGCGGGTGGATGGATTTGTACTCCTCTCCGGGGTTCCTGTGTCCCATTATCCTGACGACATCATCCATGGCGATGTCGCGCAGTACTTTCAGTTTCTGTTTCGGATCCAGGTATTTACGCCTGTTCACTGCAGGTACCGTGGTTCCGGGATAGAATTGTCTTTTGTAAGCCATATCTAACACCTCAATGTGTCTGTTAAGGTAGGCCTGTATTTCGAGTACCTTCCGACCTCTATCGAATAACCCACGCTGATATTTCTGTCGCACA
>WQXR01000017.1 GCA_009784745.1 Methanomassiliicoccaceae archaeon
GATGAGATAGTACGTTCATCAGAGGATCTGGAGGACAGCGGAGTGAATCTTGTTGATCTGACAATGGGCGAGGATCCCGTCATGCACAAGAACGATCATGAAAAATTGATAGAGATAATTGAAAAAGTGAATTCATCAATATCGGTGCCGATAATGCTGTCCCCCGGAGCGGTACCCGAACATGCATTCCCTTTGTTCAAAAAGGCGGGGGCGGATTGGTTCGCCTGTTATCAGGAAACGCACAACCGCCGTTTGTTCGACGAAAGAAGATTGGAACAGGATTTCAATTATCGCTTGGCACAGAGAAAATGGGCAAGAAAGTACGGAATGTTCGCGGAGGACGGCATAATGGTCGGTATCGGTGAAACGAAGAATGACATCACGGATTCGATAATGCATATGGGAACACAAGGATGCGAGCAGATACGCGTTATGACCTTCGTCCCCCAAAGCGGAACGCCTATGTACTCGTCGACTGTGAAAAAAAGGGAGGACGAATTAAAAGTTATGGCCGTGATGAGATTGGCTCATCCTGACAGACTGATACCGGCAAGTCTTGACGTTGAAGGTATTGACGGTCTGATACCAAGGATAAAGGCCGGCGCGAACATCGTAACGTCGATAGTCCCGCCCAATATGCATTTAGCGGGTGTTGCACAAAAGGAACTGGACATAGACAGCGGACGCAGATCGATAGATCACGTCATGAACGTTCTGGAAAAGGAAGGATACAGGGTCGGTTCGAACAACGAGTACGCATCCCTTTTGAAGGATATCAAAGAACGTGGATATACCGCATGCACCGACATGATAATGAGCGAACGTACGAGTAAAATATCCGAGATGGTAAAATGACCAGACTGACGGAGGAAATGATAAAGAATGTTCCGTCGAAGATGTCCGATCTCGATCGTGAACTTGAAAGGATCATCGGAATGGATATGAAAGAATTTGCATGTCACGCAATGAATGTTGATCTGAAGAGAATAAATTTCAGCGATCACAAAGCGGCGATCGTTCCGGTAACATCCGGCGGCGGTGTGATCGGCGGATTCTCACTGTCCGTTGAGGCGGCCCTGCGAACAATGGGAATGAGTTCATTTATCACATCATCATGCGACGTCGCCGGGATATCGGAGGCATTCTCATCCGGCGCGGACATAATATTCATGGCCGATGACGAAAGATTCATTGCTTTGAACACAAGAACGAGATCCTTCTCAGATAACATCTGGTCAACGGCAAAGGGATACGTCACCGCGCTGAGACTTGCGGAAGGAAGCCTCGTGGGAAAAAGGGTGCTGGTCGTCGGTGCCGGAAGGGTCGGTACGGAAGCGGTAAAGATGCTCAAAAAAGAAGGAGCAAGTGTTGACGTAACAGACATAATTCCGCACAAGGCGGAAGTGCTGGAAGCGAGATATGATAACGTGAATGCCGTAACGGACGTAAGCCTTGCGATCAGAAGCAACAGACTGATACTGAACGCATCTCCCGGATCGATACCCGGGAGTTTGATACAGAAGGGTGCTGTCATTTCTTCTCCCGGGGTTCCGTATGCGTTCGACAAGGAAGGCGAAAAGAACGCAAAGGTGATAATACACGATGTTCTGAGCCTCGGTGTCGCGGTGATGGCGGTTGCAAGCATCAGCCTGTCGCTGTTCGATGTTCCCGCGTCGGAGGTCGTTGCAGAAAGACCCGAAACAAAGTAAAACGTTCTCGCGCGACCGAAATCTTTAAAATACCTATGCTTTTTAAGGGGTATCTTCATTGTCTATCGTTCAGTGATAACGAAAGGGCAATGACCGCAGAGTGGTATGAACGAGGGAGTAAGATGAGCATCGAAGAAAAGGCCTCAGAGGTACAGGACGATCTGGAATCGAAGTTCCGCAGCATTGGCAAGGGCAGGTACGGAAGGGTCCTGAGGATGGCGCACAGGCCAAACAAAGATGAGTACAAAAGGGTCCTTATGATAACCGGCATAGGCATAATCATAATCGGAGCCGCCGGTTTCGCCATAATGTGGCTGATGAGATACCTCCCCGGATACTTTTGATCGGAGACGAATAACATGTCCTTTACATCTGATATTGATAATGACCGCAGCAGGATGATATCCGCGGGCGGAAGCACAACATGGCCTTTTCAGGCAGGGCCGGCGGCATCCGGTAAGATAACAATAAGATTCAACATCACGACCGGACCGGACGCGGAGAATGCGCCGGAGTGGAACGTCACATTATATGATTCCTCCGGAGAACTGTGGAGCAACTACCGCAGCAAGAAGGATGTAGAAGCGGATTCACAGGGAAAGAATCAGAAAGAATTTAAGTTAGAGGTCATCGCACCCAAAGGTGCCAGATATGGTGACGAAGTTGTAATAGATGTCATGTTGGATGTTGACGGTAACGAGATCGTTGAGACATTCCGCGCGTCCGCGAAACAGTCGATAATGATACTCAAGACGCAGATAGACCAAGAAAAGAGTGTCGTCGACAGTTTGCTTTCGAAAGCGAACATCGGTGAAAAAGATATTTTTGCGATATTAAGTCCCGGAAATCTCAGAGGATATGTTTTCGTGGAAGGAATGAACACCGAACGTCTCAGAGAAAAGACAAGGGACATAAGAAAGGCACGTTCATTCGTTGACGGCGAAACTTCGCTGAATGAGATCAATCACTACCTTACGCCGCTGTCGACCGTCGTCGGCATCGTTGAAGGAGATCTCGTAGAACTCATCAACGGACCGTTCAAAGGCGAGAGAGCGAGAGTTCAGCACATAGACGGCAACAAGGAAGAGATAACTGTTGAATTGATAGAAGCGATGGTACCGATACCCGTAACGGTAAAAGGGGACAGCGTCAGGATCATTGAAAAGGAGAAGTGAATAAAATGGCAGATACAGTCGAGGCATTGGTGGAAGGAGGCAAGGCGACCGCCGGGCCTCCGCTCGGTCCCGCGTTGGGCCCGAAAGGCGTTAACATAAACAACGTCATCGCCGCCATAAATGAAAAAACAAAAGCGTTCGCCGGAATGAAAGTTCCCGTGAAGATAATAATCGCTGACGATAAGAGTTTTGACATCAAGGTGGGAACGCCTCCGGTGTCCGCTCTGATAAAGGGCGAGTTAGGGTTAGAGAGCGGTTCAAGCAACACAAGAACGACGAAAGTTGGTAACTTAACGGTCGATCAAGCGAAGAAGATCGCGGAAATGAAAAAATACGATCTTCTCGGCGCAACTGTGAAAGCAAGAGTGCTTGAGGTCGCGGGCAACTGCGTCTGTGTTGGCGTGACGATAGACGGAAAGGAACCGAAGGTCTTCCAGAAGGATGTAAAAGCGGGAATGTACGATAGCGTACTGTGAACATGATGCCGCATGTATGGCATGTGCTCACAACATAAGGTCGGATGTGTTACCATGGAAAAAAAGGAGAGAATATACACCTACAATCCAAGTCTCATCGACCTTATCCTGTTCCATGCCCTGAAGGATGTAAAGAACGGCACCTATGTTGATGTGGGCGCAAATGAGCCCCTCCTTGAATCCGTCACGAAACTGTTCTATGACCGCGGCTGGTCCGGAATAAACATTGAACCGCAAAAATATTATTGCGACCTTCTGCAAGCAGACAGACTTCGTGACGTGAACCTGTGCATCGGTGCCGGAAATTGTGAGTCCGAACTCGTGCTTTACGGGGACCTTCAGTGGGCAACGATGGAAAAGGACGTAGCGATCAATGATGTACAGACCATCGTGAAAGTTCTGCCCCTAACCAAGATATTTGATGAAAATCTGCAGCCCGGCATCGACATTCACTTTTGTAAGATAGATGTCGAAGGATTTGAGAAGCAGGTCTTGGAAGGGTTGGATCTGAAAAAATATCGACCGTGGATATTTGCAATAGAATCTGTCCATCCGCGTACCGGAAAACCCACCTTTGCCGGATGGGAACACATTCTCACTGATAACGGTTATGTACTTGCGTTGAGTGAGTCCTGCGACAGGTACTACGTTGACAACATAAACGCTCCGGGGTTAAAGGACAAATTCGTCTCAAAGACCGGACTCATCGAGATGTACGACGTACTCAACACAGGCCGCATCCGTGCTGACCATCCTTGGAAGGGTCTCAAAGATTTCATAGTGAGAGTAGTGATGAAAATAACAGATCCGTGAACGGACATAGAGGGTCATTTCAGATCTTTTGTACTTCCCACACGCTTCCATATGCTCATGGATTCCCCACGGCGCATGTGCTCCTTCGCTTTGAGCCTTGAAATGAGTTCAAGCGTGAAAGTGAAAAATATTTTGAACGGGTGCATACCCATATCACGTACCGAATCAATAAGTGTATTCATACGCTGGGTGCCCATTTGTATCGGAACTGAATATTCATATCTGTTTTTCATCCATGTCTCTCCAACAATTACGCGCGCCCTTTGTTCCACAAAATCACTTGCGGTTTCCGGCCCCCTGTTCAGTATGTACGCATTCGGAGCGTATACTGAAATGTAACCTCTCTTTTCCGTTTCCATCTTCATTATCGCTTCATCGGACTGCATATCCGTCGGAAGACGTATGCCAATGTCCCTGAATGCGACCAATTCACCTATGTTCGGACGTACCATGGAAACATTATGATGCATCGTCCACACCATGTGCGCCACGAACCCCATTAACTTTTTCGGATCGTTGGTCGGGATCGGATGTCCTCCGACGATGCCAACTTTCTCATCTTTGAAAGGAGATATCAGATAGTGTAGCGAAGATTCATCACGTAATATGTTGTCCGCGTTGAGAAGGACGGATATCGTTCCGTCCATCTTGTTATCCAGAAATTCGTTTATCGCAAAATTTTTTCCCATCCTTTTTTCCTGACGGATAAGCATCAGCGACGGGAACTCTTCCGTAAGTGATGTTACAATTCTGTCCGTGCCGTCCGTACTTTCGCTGGAAACGACTATTACCTGGGTTAACTCAAAACAATCTGTCGTCTGAGAGTATACCGAACGTATGGCCCGTTCTATGTTGCTTTCTTCGTTGTAAGCACATATGCACACGGATACCGGCATCATTGGGCACGCAATATCGCTGACAATAATAAACATTCGGTCGGTCGCCTATTTTAGCATCCTGTAAAGCACCGCGAATCTCAACGGGAATGCCAGAACATACCCGACCGCATAGAGAACAACGAACAACGATAGGAAACTGGTAATCCAGAATAATTCATCAGCCAATATCAGGTTTGGCAACGCCACCCCGGCGGCCAATAGATCGAGTGCTGTCGCAACGAGAAGCATTATAAGGATATTATCAAAAGACAGGGGATTTATGTTCCTTATTAGTATGTACCTTCTCTTATCTTTGAACGCCTTTTCCTCTATTCTCGCCCAACTGATATCCTTGATATCGGGGTCGACCAAAAATTGCAGGTATGGTGCTATCAGTATCAGTAAAATGAACAGCCCCGCGACCATTCCGAATATGATGTTCAATATCTCGCCGCTTACCAAATACTGGCCTGTGCCCACGCAGAAGAACAGGATCGGCCAAGAAATGCTGTGGTTTATCGTGTCGAGGAAAATGCCGCGCCTGGAATACGTCCGTTTGTATCTAGCAACATGTCCGTCCGTACTGTCCATAGAATAGGCTGCTATCCACCCTATTGCTCCGGCCACGTGAATCCACAGACAATCGAAAAGGAAGAAGGAGGAGAAAAAGAGCATAAGCCCGAGCCATATCCATGTTATTTGGTTGGGGGTTATCCTTGTTTTGACGAAAATGCGCGTGAAGAGGAAACCTACCTTCTCGTAGATGAAACGCTGAGCCGGCGTAGAATCGTGTTTCCTGTGTTCCGGTATGCAGACGTCCCTCATCTCTTCGATCCTTTGTTTCCTTCCCGTGCCCATTGCCGGTTGATGGCCATATGTGTATTTAACCGCTCTCAGACGGGAATTCGCAATAAAAAAGCAACGTTCCGGTAGATTTCTGTCATCAGAGAACGAGGAATTTCGTCGGCTGCTCCCATATTTGTTTATATCCATTCCGCGCTTTGCATGATGGTGCTCTGTTGCAAGCTCTGATCTTAGCGGCCGGAATGGGAAACAGGTTAGGTAAGTACACCAAAGATAACACCAAATGTATGGTTGACGTCGGCGGAAGGACCCTTATTCAGCGAGCGGTGGATGCGCTTAAGAAATGCGGGATAAGAAAGATAACCGTCGTTGTAGGATACAAAGCGGACGGTGTCATTGACCATGTAAAAAGTATGAACGGTATAGAACCGGAGTTCATTTTCAACAAGGATTTCGACAGAACGAATAATATATATTCCATGTATCTGGCACGAGACGTTCTTATGGAAGATGATACGATACTCCTTGAATCGGACCTGCTGTTCGATGATACCATCTTGGAGCGCCTTGCTGTATCGAAAGAGGACGTGACAGTTGTTGACAAATATACATATTGGATGGACGGAACCACAGTACTGGTGAATAAGAACAACGTAATAACCGAATTCATCGAGAAAAAGGATATGGATCACCGAATGTTCGATAAATATTACAAAACGGTGAATATGTACAAGCTGACGAAAGAGTTCAGCAGAGATCATTTTATCCCCGGGATGGAAAGGTACATCAGCGAGAACGGTCGGGGCGCATATTACGAACTCGTCCTAAAAGTACTGGCCGGGGCGCCGGATTCACGGCTGAAGGCCATGCGCGTCAACGAGAATGAAAAATGGTATGAGATCGATGACCCGAAGGACCTTGAGGTTGCGAGAACGATGTTTTCGGATGAGAACACCCTTACGTCATACACAAAAAGGTACGGCGGATTCTGGAGATTCCCATACATACTGGATTTTTGCTATCTTGTTAACCCGTATTTTCCTTCCGATTTCATGATAACGGAGATGTCTTCCGTAACGAAGGAACTCCTCACCTCGTATCCGTCGGGAATGGATGTTCAATGTCTCAATGCGGGCGTTTTCTTCGATATAGATCCGAAAAACATCCTCGTAGGGAACGGTGCGGCGGAACTCATCAATGAGGTGAGAGAATTTGTCGGTAAAAATGTCGGCGTTTGTGTACCGACGTTCGAAGAATATATCAGATGTTTTCCCGGCTCCGAAATAAGAACAATCGATCTTTCTGCTTCCAGATACAAAATGAATGCTGATGCCATCATAAAAGCGTTGGATGACTCGGATACATTTGTTATCGTCAATCCCGGCAACCCGTGCGGCGACCTTCTGAATAAAAGCGATGTTATGAGAATACTTGACGCCGCAAAAGAGAAAGGAAAGAGGGTGATATTCGACGAATCGTTCATCGACTTCTCGGATGAACCGTACACGCTCGTCAATCAGGATGTTCTGAATGAATATTCCAATTTGATTGTAATAAAAAGCATCAGCAAATCGTACGGCGTCCCCGGTGCGCGATTGGGCATATTGGCAACGTCCGATGTGAAATTATTGGAGAAGATGAGAAAGAACATGTCCGTCTGGAATGTCAATTCGTTCGGCGAATTCTTTTTGCAGATAGTCGGAAAATATGCAGGACAGTACAAGAAAGGCTGTGTTCTTTTCAGGAAAGAAAGAAAAAGATTCATGGAATGTCTTTCAGCCGTTCCCGGATTGAGAGTTTATCCATCACAGGCAAATTATTTCCTGTGCAAACTTGAAACCATGAAAGCTGCGGATGTTACGGAAAAACTGCTGAAAGAATACAGCATACTTATCAAAGATCTCACAGGAAAACACGGCGTTGATGATGATCGTCACATACGGATAGCGATACGCGGCGAAATGGACAACAACAGACTCGTTGATGCGCTGCGAAGCATTCTGACCAAATGATGATGCATACCGCATGCTTTTAGCAGGAGAATGCCATATGCCCCCAGGAGTATGAAGAAGTGGATAAGAAAAAGGTAAGAACATTCTGGTCTGAACGTGCAAGATCCTCTTCTTCCAAACTGCCGTGCCAAGAGACCTATGTCACTTTCGAGAACGATGCTGAGCTCATATCTATGCGCGCTGAGATCGAGACGAAGTTGGTCAACTCAGAACTCCGTCTAACCAAGAACGACGTTGTGGTGGATCTTGGTGCGGGCAACGGAAGATATTCCCTATTCTTCGCACCGAAGGTACAAAAAGTTGTTGCGGTCGAGTTCACGGATGAATTTGCGTCCTCCATCAGAAAGCAGGCGGCGGCATCTCACATTAATAATATCGAGGTGTTGAACATGTCAGCCGAGGACTTTTGCCGTGATGACTCTGCAGATGTTGTCTTCGTTTCAATGTTGCTGCATTATCTCGACGACGAACAATACCGCAGGACAGTATCGAACATCTCCAGAACACTGAAACGCGGAGGTATTCTGTTCTTCTTCGAAACGGTCAGCCTTCTGGATGATGAATTTTTCATCGACAAGTTCTCGGAAGATCTGAACGCTGATTATACGTCCCTCTACAGGACCGCGAAACAATATGCAGACTCTTTCTGTGAAAAAGGATTTGCTTTGAAAGAGGTCTTTCCCGTTTTCGAGGACGGAAGCGTACTGAATAAACGGCTCGAGACGCGTCTTTATTGTTTTATCTTCGAGCGAGAGTAGCACAGAATTTACTGAGCTACAGCGAAATCTTCCGCAGTTTCCCTTAACCTTTATATATCACGCGCTTAATGGTGGTGTTCGCTTGTAGGAGAGCTTAACGGCTCGCATGCACTACGAGGAGGAATTATATTGGCAGAAAAATCGACCGTAACGGCTGTGCAGAAGGCACTTGACAGTGCAAAGAAGCGCAAATTTACTGAGACGGTTGAGTTGGCCATCAATCTCAAGGATGTTGATCTCACCATTCCGAAGAACCGTATCCAGGATGATATCATCCTGCCTAACGGTCGTGGAAAAGCGATCAGTATCTGCGTGATTGGTGGTGGCGAACTTGCCTTGAAAGCCAAAGCTGTTGCTGATCTCGTGATCACTCCCGACGAATTGGGAACGATCGCGGACAACAAGAAAGATGCGAAGAAGATCGCGAACAGTACTGATTATTTTATCGCCGAGGCGCCTCTGATGGCCGTTGTCGGTAAAAGACTCGGAACGGTTCTGGGTCCGCGCGGTAAAATGCCTAAACCCATACCCCCGGGAGCAGATCCTACGGGAATGATAGAGAATCTTCGCAAGAGCGTGTCCATCAGGACGAAGGACAGAATGACCTTCCACGTACCTGTCGGTGCGGCAGATATGGATCCCGAGAAGATAGCGGAGAACATCGAAGCTATCATCAAACGTGTGGAGACCCGTCTGGAGAAGGGTAAGATGAACATCGCTTCATCGTATGTCAAGACGACCATGGGTCCGTCCGAGAGGATTATCTGAGGAGGGACAAGATGGCACACGTAGCAGCTTGGAAGAAGGAACTGGTAAAGGAACTGGTCAAAAATATGACCGAGAATCCAACGGTCGCGATAGTCGACCTTCACGGTATTCCCGGACAGCAGATACAGTCCATGAGAGCGGGGCTCAGAGAACATTCGATACTCAAGATGACGAAGAATAACTTACTTCTTTTAGCGATCGACGAAGCATCGAAACTGAGGCCCGGACTTGAAGGATTGAAAGAATTCGTGGGAGGACAGTGCGCAATGGTGGCAACGGACATCAATCCGTTCAGGCTCTTCAGGCAACTGGAAGCAACAAAGACACCTGCGCCCGCGAAAGCGGGCGAGATCGCACCGATCGATATCATCGTACCGAAGGGGCCCACACCGTTCGGTCCAGGACCTATTATCGGAGATCTTCAGAAGATAGGCTTACCCGCCGCCATAGAAGGCGGGAAGATAGGTATCAAGAAGGACACGACGCTGGTCAAAAAAGGAGAACCTATACCGGCGCCGGTGGCAGCGATGCTCCCGAAACTTGAGATATTACCGATGATCGTCGGTCTCGACCTGAGATCGGCGTTCGAAAGCGGTACAATATACAGAAGGGACGTTCTGAACATTCCGGAAGGATACTATTTGAATATGTTCGCTACGGCCGCGTTCAACGCACGCGCGCTCGGTGTCGCGATCGTGTTCCCCACAAAGGAGACGATCGTTCCGCTTATCGCAAAGGCGTTCAGGGAGTCATTGGGACTCAGCATATCGGCCGCGATACCAACCAGAGAGAATATCGAGATGCTCCTTGCAAAGGCAGATTCACAAATGCTTGCCCTTGCAGCAGCGACCGGCTCGACAGACGAGCGTGTGGTTGCCAGATTGAATTCGGCACCTGCGCCTGTGTCAGCTGCGCCGGCTGCGCCTGAGAAGGCAGAGGAGATCGAAGAGAAAGATGAACAGGTCAGCGAGGAAGAAGCCGCCGCCGGCCTGAGCGCATTATTCGGATAAATGAAGGAGGTAGAAAAATGGAGTATATCTACAGCGCAATGGTGCTCTACTCTGCAGGCAAATCAATAACGGAGGATGCCGTCGCCGGTATCCTGAAGGCCGCAGGTGTGGACGCTGACGCAGCCAAGATCAAAGCTCTGATCGCTTCACTCGAGGGAGTCGACATAAAGGAGGCAATTTCAAGCGCTTCCGTTATGGCAGCAGCGCCCGCTGCGGCAGCACCTGCAGCAGCAGCCGCACCCGCAGCAGCCGCAGCAGTTGAGGAACCGAAAGAGGAAGCAGTCAGCGAAGAAGAGGCTGCAGCTGGTCTCAGCGCCCTGTTCGGCTGATCGTTACGACGTCGGTCTGGCAAATAAAACCTTTTACACCCAATTCTTTATTTTACTACCAAATGATGAACGGTTTCGCTACCAATGTCTTGACATTGTGCTCCATGAGTGCCGGGTGTTCCGATGCTGACCGCATCAGACAATTATTAATAGTGCATCACTATTGCTCGTTCATCTGAAAGGTGGGTCTTATGGAAGAGGTTTTGTGCAACGTGGAACTCATAAAAGAGAACAACGATTACATTGCGAAGATACAGAGCGACCTGGGCGGTCTTAGGGAATACAGATCCGTGAACTTTGAAGAGGTCCTTGAACAGATGGTCATCGACCTTCAGGAAGAATTTGAGGCGATGTGATTTTGAGGTGTTACGATGACCGCGAACAAGATCAAACAAATAACAGATATTTTGGATATTCTTGCGGATGATAACTCCGTACCGAGAAATATAAGAAAGGGTGCCTCGGACGCAAAAACAAGACTTTTGGATACGAAAGATGCAATGGATGTGCGTGCTACGAGTGCGATAATGATATTGGATGATCTTGCCAACGATCCCAATATTCCTTTACACGGCCGTACGCTCATATGGAACGTAATAAGCCAACTCGAGATATTGAGCCAGTCATAAGTTTTTTGAACGGATGACCGAAAATTACCGGGCAATGTTCATTCCCATTCTATGGTCGCCGGAGGTTTTGTTGTCATATCGTAAACAACGCGCGTCACATTGTCTCCGAGTTTTTCCGTTATACGCTTTGATATTGCCGTAAGGACGTCGTACGGTATGTCCGCGGGTGTTGCGGATATCGCATCCTTTGTCATCACCGCTCTTACCGCTACCGTTTTTCCGTACATCCTTTCTCCGTTATGCACGCCTGTCGACCTTGTCGGTAAAAGAGCTGCAAAATACTGCCAAGGCAATTTCATCTTTCCGTTCTCCGATGCCCTTTTGATCTCGTCTTCGACGATGAAGCATGCTTCTCTTACAATTGCGATGTTCTCCTTTGTAACTTCGCCTAAGCATCTCACAGAAAGCCCGGGACCCGGGAACGGCTGGCGTTCCGATACCTTGATGCCGAGATATCGCGCAACCTGTCTTACTTCTTCTTTGTATAATTCTATAACAGGTTCCACAAGTTCCAAGTTCATGTCTTTCGGAAGGCCGCCTACATTGTGATGTGATTTAACGAGACCTTTGCCGTTCGTCCCCGATTCTATGACGTCCGGCGCGATCGTTCCCTGAACTAAATACTTTGCACCGTATGCTTTAGCCTCTTTCTCAAAACATCTGATGAAGCGTTCGCCGACTGATTTCCTTTTCTTTTCCGGATCGGTCACACCTTTCAGACCCTCCAGGAAATATTTTTCCTCATCCAGTATCTTGAAGTTTACGTTAAGTTCCTTCAGCATATCCCGAACTTGTTCAGGTTCGTCCTTTCTCATCAGCCCCGTGTCGACGAATACCGCAAGCAGTTTGTCGCCGATCGCTTTGCTTGTCAATACGGCACATACCATGCTGTCAACGCCGCCGGAACAGGCGATTATTGCTTTCTCGTCCTTTATCTGCGCCTTTATCTTTTTCAGTTGATCGTCAACGAATGCTTTTGCATCGAACATTTTTTTACACCATCTCGGATTCCGCTATTATCTTGGCTTCCATCTCTTTTCGGTATTCAGACAGTTTTTCTCTCATTGAGGGTGTTCCGACGCTCAATATCTCGGCTGCGAGTATTGCTGCGTTATCTCCTCTGTCCAGTCCGACCGCCGCAACAGGTATTCCCGGAGGCATCTGTGTCACTGACAGTAACGCATCCAAATTAACTGCGCCGCTCACCGGTACGCCTATTACGGGTTTTGTTGTCAGCGAAGCAACGACACCCGGAAGTGCCGCCGAAAGGCCGGCGATCGCTATGAACACATCAGCATCGCTTTTTGTGACCAGTTCTTCAACTCGTTTCGGCGTCCTGTGCGCCGATGCAACGACTATTTTATGATCAATTCCGAACTTCTTGAGTATCGGTGTTCCCTTCTCCGCCACCGGCAGGTCATTCTTGCTGCCCATTAATATCAGTACCTTAGCCATCGTTACACGCACGTTGATACGGATAATTAAAACCAGCGATGATACGCCCGTTGATGTTTGCTTTCAGCAAATGAAATATACCGCATTATCGCTAATCCGCTTCATGGAGGGGATCGTTGTTGTTTGCGCATAAGTATCTCATGAAGGTCATTGCAAGCATCATATTTTCCGCGTCCTCATTCATTTCGCTTATCTTCATGACCCGTTACGTCGGCGAAGCCTACGGTATGATGATGTGGGGCATGTCGATGGTGGCGATGGTGAATACCGCTTTGGACATGGGATTCCATTCGGCGAACATAAAGAAAGTGTCGGAAGGAAAGGATATCAGCAGATGCGTTTCCACGTATCTTGCGGTACGTATCGCCATAAGCAGTTTGATGGCCCTCATTGTGCTGACCATATCGCTGGCATTAAGTTATTACAGTGATGGATTCCCGTCAGAATTCTGGATGGTCACTTGGGTGTTCATTCTTTATTACGTACTGGATAACATTCTTGTCGTAATGACCGGAACGTTCATCGGCAATATGGACGCAGGAAAAGAATCGATCGTCCTTACGACGGAATATCTTCTCCGATCTGTTTCCTTGATGATCTTTTCGGTCATGGGTTCGACCGCTGTTGTTCTGTCGTTCGGATACATCATCGGTGTTGTCTGTGCTCTCGCCGTTTCATTGTTCCTGTTCAGGTCGCTCAAGGTACGTCTTGTGCGGCCGGCGTTCTTCAAAGAGTATGTTTCGTTTGTGGTCCCGCTCGCCTTACCGGTGATGCTCATCGCTGTGATGGGATATATCGATAAATTTATGATAGGTACGTATCACAACGAACTGGAGGTTGGTTTCTACGCCGCGGCCGCGGGCGTGATATATTCATTTGTCACACTCGGAGTGGTAATGAATGGTCTTTTATTGTCGCATATGACAAAACTGAACAAGGAAGGTAAAAGAGATGAAGCACGCAATACTCTTTGGAGCGCTCAGAAGTATCTTGCCGTATTGATGCTTCCGGCAACAGCATTCTTGCTTATATTCGGCAACGAGACCGCTGTCGCTCTCTTCAAAGATGGTTTTGCGGATTCCGGCCCCGTGCTTTCGGTGCTTGCGGTCGGCATATTCCTTACCGTTCTCGCCGGCATGCTGGCGCAGGTGTTGCTATCCGCCGGACATAACGTTGTATTCGGCAGATCAGCGATCGTGTACACCGTCTTTACAATTGCACTGTTCTTTGTTCTGATACCAGGATACTTTTTTGACGATATCGGCGGTGCCGTCGGAGCGGCACTGGCGGTCGTCATCGGATCTGCCCTTTATCTTACTCTGCTTTCGATATCGGCGAAACGCAAAGGATTGTTCAGCATCTATCCTAGGTTGTACATACATCTTGCCGCCGCAGGCATTGTGTTGGCGATCCTCTACTGTGTGAAGGAACATCTCAGCCCTTCAGGACTTATTCCGTTGATCCTATTGGCATTCCTGACGTTGGCTTTGTATGCGGTCATACTTGCAATTGTCAAAGAAATAACAAAAGATGACATACGATTTGTACGTGATACTCTCAGTCCGAAGAACATCTACGACGATCTTGTGGATGAGATGCGAAAAAGTTGAATTTCACTATGTTAAAGGCGTTATGCACCATCAGCGTTCAATAAAAGATATATTCTACCTAGTCATAGAGAAGCGTTCGGTGGCAAAGATGTATGTGATATCAATGATGGTCAAGGACGAGTTCGGCGTGATGCAGCGCGTGATGGGAGAGTTCACACGCAACAAGATAAACGTTGAAACTATAGTCGTCGGTAAATGCGAAACACCCGGAAAGGCAAGAATTGTTCTCTCCGTCATAGGTGAAGAATCGGCGGAGACGGCAATAGCGAGACTTGAGAGGCTGCAGGATGTGTCTGATGTCAGATTGATACCTCCGGAAGGACAATCCGCATACGCATTGATATCGACATCCGACGGGCACGTCGGATTGATCGGAGGTTCGGCACAGGTGGAAGAGATAATAGAGCGGACCAAACCCGAAAAATATGTGAAAGCGCTGAACGCGCTGTGATGGTGGTAATATGGAGAAAACAGAGAAGATATGGATGGACGGAGAGTTCGTTAACTGGAATGACGCAAAGGTGCACGTCCTTGCGCATGCTCTGAACTACGGGACGGGCGTGTTCGAAGGGATAAGAGTTTACGAAACGTCAAAAGGATTGGCCGTTTTCAGGCTGAAAGAACATGTGGAAAGACTGATAGACGGGTGCAAGGTCATGTGCTTCGACCTTCCGTACTCGCATGAAGAGATACGCAACGCGATAAAGGACACTGTCAGAACGAATAAGAAAGTGGATTACGTGAAACCGTGCGTGTTCCTCTGCGGTGAGGCCGTCGGACTCAATCCCATAGGTGTTCCCGTTAAATTCACGATAACTTCCGTCTACCTGGGCTCATATCTGGGAAAGGAGGCGCAGGAGAAGGGCGCTTCACTGGTAACATCATCGTGGATGAGACCGTGGAACCTTGCCGCTCCGGCCGGATCCAAGGTCAACGGCATATACGTAACGTCATGTTTAGCAAAAATGGATGCGAAAAAGCGCGGATATGATGAGGCCGTTATGTTGAACGCACAAGGCAACGTCGCGGAATGCAGCGGTGAGAACATATTCATAATGAAGCGCGGAAAAATATACACACCGCAGACATCGGACAGCATACTTGAGGGCATAACAAGGAACTCGATAATAGAAATAGCAAGAGATCTGGGTTATGATGTCGTTGAAAGAGAGGTCTCAAGGATAGAGATGCTTACTGCGGACGAAGTATTCATGACCGGAACCGCCGCTGAGATAACGCAGGTGACGAAGATAGACGACCGTCCGATCGGTAACGGCAAACCCGGGCCCGTAGGAAAACTATTGGCAGCAAAATATGCGGACGCCGTCCGCGGGAAGGACCCGAAATACGAAAAATGGCTGGACCGCGTCTGAACGCTGCCGAAGATAAACGGGCAAACGTTAAATACGATTTAACTTGTTGCCCTAATACGGTAATACCAGCGCGCGTGCGCAAAAAGGTCAATATTGGAGAGGCAAACGATGACACCAGAAGAATTCCTGACGATCCTAGTGGTCGTGTTCTCGCTCGTTATGATACTGGCGGGTGTATTCACATCATATTTCGGAAGCGGCAAAAGCAGAAGGGTCGGACTCGGCCTCGTAGGCATCGGACTCGTTATAGGTCTGGTGTGGATGTACCTTTTGGGTCTGTTCGGAGATCCGGGCCTTGCTCTGCTTGAGAGTGTGCGTGAGAGCGGCGCTTGGGAACTGATGTATAACTCAATACTCGTAATAGTTGCCGCACTGGTCGGCGCACTTGCGGCCATCGGGATATTCCTTGTGGCTGTCATGAAGAGTTAAAACGGCGGTCTTTCCGCCTTTATTATTTCCCATTTTCCTTATCGTTCTGAGGTTACATTCCGCATATTCAAACATGTTCACAATTTGAAGTTCTGAATGTATTTGAATTTAACTTTTTACCTGCGAGAATATAAAACTGACGAAAACCATTAAATAGTGGATATATTATCGTTGCAGAAGATTCGGTAGATAAAACTATCGTTCCGCAGGTATGGATATGAATGTTTTAGGTGTTGTCGAAGATATTTCTCATGAGGGCCTTATAATAGTGAGGGGAGAGGTCACGCCCGAGTACGGGAATATCGTCTGCGATCCTAAAGGAAAGAAAATAGGAACGGTCAAAAGAATATTCGGTCCGGTAAAGGAACCGTATATATCCGTCGTACCGGCAGACAGATCCGTGCTTAAAGGAATAGAAGGAAAAAAGGTCTACTTTGAAGAGGGAACTCAATATGGCAAGAATAAGAGAAGGAACTGATGAGGTCGAGAAATGCCCCGAGTGCGGCAGCAGGCACCTGGTGCGCGATTACGAACGCGGAGAATTACTTTGCGACGATTGCGGTGTGGTGCTTGACGACCAGTTCATAGATCAGGGGCCGGAATGGAGAGCGTTCGACGTTGAACAGGGAGAGAAGAGAGCGCGTACCGGCGC
>WQXR01000018.1 GCA_009784745.1 Methanomassiliicoccaceae archaeon
ATATAATGTTTGGCAATATGCCCAACTGTGATGGAAATTTCGTTTTGACTGGTGATGAAAAAGACATTTTATTAGCAAAAGAACCGAATGCGAAACCATTTATTAGGCACTATCTCGGGGCAAAAGATTTCATTAACAATAAACATCAGAAAAGGTATTGCATATGGCTAAAAGATGTCCCATATTCTGCCCTGAAGAACTGCAATTTGATTCTTGACCGTGTAAATAGGGTTAGAGAGTTTCGTTCAAAAAGCTCAGCAAAGGCGACAAGAGATAAAGCCGAAGATGCGGAATTGTTCTTCTACATATCTCATACTGAGACAAAGTACATTCTAGTTCCGTGTCATTCTTCCGAGAGTAGAAAATACATTCCCATGGATTTTGTTTCGCCCGAAATTATTTCCAGTAATGCGAATATGATCATTCCTGGCGCCACTCTGTATCATTTCGGTATTCTCACGTCGATTGTCCATATGTATTGGGTAAAGGCAGTATGTGGAAGGCTGAAGAGCGATTATCGTTATTCCGGATCCGTTGTCTACAATAACTTTCCGTGGCCTCATTTACTCAACGAAGAAAAAAAGGTAATAGAAAAACTGGCGCAAGGAGTCATTGATGCAAGATTAAAGTATCCCGAGAGTACGTTTGCGGACATGTATGGTGAAAACTCTATGTCATTTCACAAGGAGTTGGTCAAGGCACATAACGAACTTGACAGTGCCGTGAAGAAGCTGTATGGTTTTGAGAAAGACACACCGGAATCAGTCATTGTGGCAGAATTGATGGAGAGATACAAAAAACTGACTGAATGAAATCAAATAGTCAGCTTCAACAGTTTTTAATGAATATGAGCATCTGTCAGTTTTATATGACTGCGAGCAAATCAATATTCTGAAGGAGGATGTAAAAATAACTCGAGTATACGAAGAAATAAGTGCAATCGTACTTCTGGATATAATATCAGAATGTCCGAGTAAAATTCTCGTTAAAACAGAAAGCCCGGATTGGACCACAGACGAATGGAATTGTGGTATTGAGATAACAATGGCCTGTAAAGGAGAAGATATGAAGGCGATTTCATTCTTCGGAGGGTCTTTCAAAGAAGTAAAGAACATAATGGCATTGAGAGGAATAGGGAAAGAATATACTTTTTTTAAAGATAGCAACACATATTTCAAATTCAATCCTGACAACGGAACGATAACGCATTACAGTGATGGTAAACCTTCCAGCCTCGAATTACTTGAAGAAATTCATCCTGATATAATCTGCGAGTTGGACGAATTTAAGCTATTAGGATTTAATGAGACAAATTGGGTTGGAAAACACGATTTCGAAGAAAGCATCATTAAAGAGCTCGAAAAAAAGATGATTAAACTGAACTCAAAAAATCCATTTTCAAATCGTTCGACTTAAACATATTATTCGTTTTCAGCGATTTACCGGTTTACAATTATGAAACTCTACGTGAAGTATGTAGAAAATTTAAAGAAATCACGGAAAAAGGTGAGAGAAAATTCCATATGATGTATGTATTTTCGTTCGAAGAAATTTTTAAGTTTGATTTGGAAAATGAAGAAGTTAGCATAATTGAAGTTGATATGGAATCGTTTAAGGCGAAGAAGGATGGGATTATAAACTCATTTTTAGGATACGATCACAAAGATCCTATTCATAAAGATAATGTTAAAAAGGACCTTCGCGGGGCGTTTAAAGACGGTACAGTGTTAATGTTAGAATAATTGATACACTCCCCGAAAAATGTTAGTTTGATCAATTACTTTTAGAAGAAAATATGTTGCCAAAACTCGATGAAAGCATATAAAAAAGAGAAACACATGCTCTGAAGAACTGAGTTAGAAATAGGTCATTCGGAGGACATCTTCACTTCTCATTTTTCATCGTAGATCTATACAGGGGCGCAGACGTCATCAAACACGCCCTCGAGATTCAAAGTGTAAGTTTCCGCCATATTAACTTGACCCCTACTGTTCGCTTTCCAATTGGGCGATGCGCCGAATTATGTCCATTACGAATCTTCCTATTGGAGTGGTCGTGTCAAATGTTTCTTGCGTGGAAGCGAATCCTTTTCCCCTATCTCTGAGGTCATCCATCATTAATTTAAAATTGGCACTGTTGCAATGTATCCTATTCATCTTCATGACGAGAAGGACATCCCATTTGTCGGAATCGTCCATCATCCTCTTGTATCCCGGACGATCTGTGTTCCGGCAGGAATATCCTTCATCCCTGTAGATATCAGAAATTTCCCAATTATTAATCTCGCAATGGACTTTTAACTGTTCGATCTGCGTGTCCAAAGAGAGACCTTCTTTTGCTTGGTCCTCAGTTGATACCCTAACGTAAAGTGCTGCTCGCATAGATTTTCGCTATTATATTGACGGTGTGGTATAAAGAACCAACGCAGAACAACGCTATGTACCCATTTTTTCAATGTATTTTTTCCATGATTCATTCAGTTTCTCATCCATAACTTCGTCGCGGAATGATCCTCCCGATTCCGCAACAATTTCCTCATCCGTCCTTATATCGCCGGAATAAAGGCCGTTGCCATCTGTTGTTACGGTGATCAGATATCCTCTGATCCCGTAAAGGAATATTCCTTTGTATTCACGCTTCCAATTTTCTCCGTATATCCATACATACAGTGTGAGATCATCACGCACACCTGTGAGATTTAAACCATAAGTCTGAGGCATTTTCCGAACACTTCCTTGTTTATCTGGCAGTATGTCGTATATCAAGCATTCATTCCTAATTAATTTTCACGAAATGTTTCTTTGTCTCGATGTCAGAAACAATTGTCACTATACTTCCCAACCATGTCCGCCGCAATGCGGGCACTCACTGCTATACTGGTCGGACGTGAATATTCTGTTGCATGTGTTGCATTTCAGGTTGCGTGTATTGTCAGCATCCCAACCATGTCCTCTACAGAACGGGCACTCACTGTTGTATTGGTCTGTAACGAACATCTTGTTGCAATTATTACATTTTAATGTCCTGTAATCATTAACTTCCCAACCATGTCCTCTACAGAACGGGCACTCACTGTTGTAGTCGTCAGATTTGAACATCTTGTTGCAATTATTACATTTTAATACTCTGCTCATAAGCCCACAGGCATAAATCATATTGTTCATTTAAATCCTTTACTGACACAGATAAACCGTTGTATCTGTTCTCGATCATTTTGCTCGATCCATGATGCGCAACATCTTGATATCATCCTGTATAGAACGTCTCCACTATCCTCTTCCCCTCATCCGTAAGATAATACCTTTTCCGGAAATCATCCTTAATTATCCATTCATTCAATAACCATTTACTTACAAAATCTCTGTGATAATGAACGGAATCGCTTTTCTCCGGCGACGTATCATATTGTTTGTTGCCTTTATTATCGGACGTGATATCATTATCATCCGATCTTCTCCATAATCCGTTCTCTTTCAATTTCATTATGACTTCCGGTCCTTTGCTGTTACGTTTAATTTTATTCAGATCATTCAATATCCTCAATCCCAATACCAAATTCCGATCGGGCATAGGCATATTGTATTTTGGCATCATCATCGGTTCGAATATTGATTCAGTAAGGCCGACAGGAACTCCGTTCCTGTAATATGCGTTTCTGATCATATCATCCTTTACAGTATATTCATCAGTACTTACCGAGAACGGAATAACAGAAGGATTCATCATCGCAGCAACTACCGCTGCTGCCGTATACTCGGATGTTCCGGCTGATATGTTCACATAGATATCAGCCGATGCGTTTGAAGCAAATTCTTTCTCAATGATATTCAATATTAATTTCAGCATAGGTAAGAATCGGCTTATCTTCTCTTCATACTCTTTTATTTCCGTTCTGTTATCGGAATTCTTTTTGATGATCTTACATACTTCGTCAAAGAATTCCTGATATACGGTACCGTCATAACTTTTCGGATCTCTTATGTAATGGATAAGATGGACACGATCTATATCGTAGAATCTTACAGGTTCCGTAATTTTTACTGTTTCGAATGTTACGCATGATATCATTATCCTTTCTCTTTTTCCGGATGCCATGTTATCAGGTAATGATGTGCTTACTATATTACTTTATTTCGTTCAGTACGTTTAGTACATTCAGTACATTTAGTACAAAAATACGTTGATATAAACGCGAACAATTTGTGAACTCAGCTGTAAGGCGTTCAATGTTCGCCGGAAGACCGTATGTGAAGGTCCACCCCGGTAACAGAGAGGTCGAAGGTGAGGAAAATGAAAGGAGACAGAGAAAGTTCTGCAGGTAATGTAAGTGAGGACTCAGCATCTCAGATCAAGAAGATCAAACTACTCGCAGAAAGAGGAGATACCGAGGCACAGAACGAACTCGGTAATGCGTATTTTGAAGGAAAATATGTTGCAATAGATTATTCAAAGGCTCTGATATGGTTCACAATCGCAGCGGGAAATGGACACGCGGATGCGCAACTTAACCTATGCAGGATGTACGAAGAAGGGCGCGGTGTTGATTGTGATCTTGTTGAGGCAATGAAATGGCTGAAAAAGGCCACAGATCAGGGATACGCAAAAGCACAGAACTACATGGGATGGATGTACTATAACGGTCGCGGAGTTACCACAGACCAAGAGGAAGCGGTCAAATGGTTCAGGCTCGCCGCAGATCAGGGATTGCCGAAGGCACAGAACAACATGGGTGAAATGTATCGTAGCGGAAGAGGAGTTACAAAGAATATTGACACATCCATCGAGTGGTACAAGCTTGCTGCGGATCAGGGATATGCGGAAGCATGTCGTAATTTAGGTAGCATTCATCTGAGCGGGACCAGTGTCGTCAAGGACGGTGGCGAAGCAATGAAATGGTTCATGCTTGCCATGGCGAACGGAAGCAATTACGCGGCGACGCTCATCGGCAGGATGTATCGTGACGGCACCGGCATTCCCAAGAACGTTGAAGAGGCAATAAGGTGGTTCAAACTCGCCTCGGAGAAGGACAGCCAAGCGTTGGTGGAAATTGCCAGAATGTACATGGACGGCAACGGCGTTCCGATAGATATCAACGAAGCGATACGATGGTACAAGGCCGCAGCGGAAAAAGGAATCTATCTGGCGATAATGGAGATCGCCCGAAGGTGCCGTGACGGAAAGGGAATGCAAAAGAACGTCGAAGAAGCGATACGGTGGTTCAAAACGGCCGCAGAAGACGGAAGTTCCGCAGCAAAAGAGCTGGCCAGAATGTACATGGACGGCAACGGCGTTCCGATAGATATCAACGAAGCGATAAAATGGTACACAACAGCCGCGAAAAAGGGAGATCCTACGGCGGCATGGGAAATTGCCAGAAGATACCGGAACGGCAACGGCGTTCCCAAGAACGGCAAAGAAGCGATCAAATGGTTCACTGTTGCATTGGAAAGGGATAAAGGAGCAGCAACAGAGATAGCACGGATGTACCGCGACGGCAACGGCGTTCAGCAGAGCGGAGAAGAAGCCGTAAGGTGGTATAAGATCGCATTAGAGATCGACGGTTATGCAGCAGTTGAGATTGCTATGATGTACCGCGACGGAACGGGCGTTCCCAAGAACGGCAAAGAAGCGATCAAATGGTTCGAGATCGCCGCCGAGAACGGTTTCGCCGTACCGTCGGAGATAGCACGGATGTATCGTGACGGAAGAGGAGTTCCGCAGAACGCCAACGAAGCGATCAAGTGGTATAAGGTGGCCATGGAGAAAGACGGCCGTGAAGCATCAAGCATCGGTTTCATGTACCGTGACGGAACGGGTGTCGCTAAAAGCGGCAGCGAAGCAGTAAAATGGTTCAAGATCGCCGCAGAGGCCGGAGACAATAATGCAGCTGAGATACTCGGCGCAATGTACGAGAAAGGAGAAGGCATCCCTCTGAATACTGAGGAAGCAATAAAATGGTACAGATTGGCATTAGATCGAAGTACTTGCGGCCAAGCACTGAAAAGACTTTGCAAGGATGAGAACAGCAACGAAAAGAAAGAGGTGTGAATGAACGATGATCATCCCGTGGCCCATAGTATTGGCGGCGTCAACAGTTTCGCTGTTCCTTGATGTTTGGCTGTATAACAGTATACTCACGGGGTTGGAAAAGGTCATAAGATATAACGAGAAAATAGAGCGGGAGAAGGTGCCATCGATGAAAGAGCTGACAACGAAGAATGGAGGGGTGAAAGAATGATCGAGGAAATATTCATCTGTTTCGTAGTAATAGGAGGGGTGTTCTATTTGTTATTTGAATGGTGGATATTGAAATTCATGTTCAATTGGCCGGTATATCCAAAAGAACACAAGGAAAACAGATCGGCGGTCAGTAACAGTTCACATACAGGACGAGCACATCAATACAAGATGCAAGCATCTGATACAACGGAAACATGGATCAACAAGGATGATGAAGTATCTGCGTATCTGGACACAATAAACGGTCAGGAAGGCAGATCATATGATATACGCGACTCAAAAGGAATACGCTTATGCAAATATTACTGCAAACAGGATGCGGAGATACACATGCATAATATGGGATTGGAAAAGAACCAAAGATACGAAACAGTGAACGATAAACTTAAGGAATTGCGAGAAACAACGACCAAACTTCAGGGAACCGATACGGAGTTCAGGATATACAAACAGAAGATACTGGACGCGGTCGATGATGCTGCAAGATATGCGGACGAACACAAGAATGACAAAAAGGTGTGAACAATGATGACAGAATACATAGTCATAGGATACAGGAACGGATCATACTATTCAGCAGGTTTCGAGAGTATCTCAAGAGAAAGAGCAGATCTCGACTTCGAAGGAAGGATCGCTTTGAGCGAAAAGCACGGCGGCGGCTGGTATGATTATGAGATAAAGGACGTATCTCCGGTACCTTCAGAGAAAATAGGAACAAGATTCATAACGATCGGCGGCGAACGTCCGATGCTGTATCATATCATCGAAATTTCCGAAGGCATATTCGAAGAAACATATATGTTCGGCACCGACACGACCGGAAAAAAGACGCGCAATGCAGAGCACAAGATGCTCATTCTGCCCCGAAGAAGAGGGACAGAATACAAGATGCTGGAAGAATATACGGATCCAGACGATTGCAGAGTATGCGTGTTCATCCAATCTGTCGAAAAGGATGGTAAAACATCATACAGGGTCTTTGAGAGCGAAGTTTCGCAGAACGGATATGGGTCGTCCAGCATAAGATGTTATGAGACGTTCGAAGAGGCAAAACAATTCGCCGACGGGCGCAGGCAAAAAATATCATCCGAAGGAAACATACGGAGGAGGTGTGAGTCAAAATGAAAAAATTATTGATAGTAGTAGACATGCAGAACGATTTCATTAACGGATCACTAGGTACACCGCAAGCACAGCGGATAGTGCCTCGGGTAAAAACAAAGATCGCTGAATACAAGAAGAACGGTAACAAAGTTGTGTTCACTCGTGATACACACCATGATGACTATTTGGAAAAACAGGAAGGCAAATGCTTACCCGTCGTTCATTGCGTCGAAGGCACACACGGTCACGAAATAACCAACAAACTGGACACCGACGGATGTACGGTGATAGATAAGCCGACCTTCGGATCTCCGAAGCTAGCGGTAACTATCGGTGCCGAGGGTCTCGATGAGATAGAGTTATGCGGACTGTGCACGGATATTTGCGTAATATCGAACGCGCTCATCATCAAAGCGAACAATCCTGAAACAAAGATAACAGTTGACGCAGGGTGCTGCGCCGGAACGACCGAAGAAGGTCACAAGGCGGCGTTACTGATAATGAAAACATGTCATGTGAATGTAATAGGTGAAGAGAGAAAGGTTTTGTAAACAGGTAAGAAAGGGGTGAAAAGATGGTCAAAGAGATAATAAAAAAGGAATGGAAAAGAGATCTGTGCGATATCGTAATAACATATCAATGCGAGGTATGTGGCAAAATATACAATTCATTCCTTGCCGCGAAACAATGTGAGAACAAGAACGATAAACACATACCGGAAAGCGAACCTGTTGATACAGGCTCTAGGCCGTACTTCTTACCGGTGACACCCTATGAGAACAATGTCAACGATCGAAACATGTCTGATGGAAAGAAGGTATGAAGCAAATTAGAACAGAATGCAAACTGGAATGTTCGACATGCATCCACAAAATATCAATAACAAGAATGGAAAGATGATAAAATGAGTATATATCTTAAATATGGAAATCGCTACGAAGTAAGACCAGACGGATCGATAGAAGCACTGGAGAAGCTTCCGAAAGGGGTCTATTACATAGAACAGAATGACGACAGGTTCTACTTGGAGAAGAGACAGGAATTCGCTCTGCCTGCGAAGATCTACGGTTCGCAGATAAGGAAGGCAGAGAGAATAGTGAACACATTTATGACAAAAACGAGCAATATGGGAGTTCTTCTCAGCGGCTGCAAAGGCAGCGGTAAGACACTGCTCGCAGAGCAGGTATCCGACCTCCTTTTGAAACAGGATGTTCCGATCCTTATCGTGGCGCATCAATACAATACGGGCGACCTCGGGAATTTCCTGAAGAGCATAACGGAGAGATGCTGCGTTCTCCTTGATGAATTTGAAAAACTGTTCGATGAAGATGGAAATTATTCCCAATCTCAGTCAGGATTACTGACCCTCTTCGACGGATTGATCCAGGGCAATAAGCTCTTTGTTCTCACAACGAACAGAATAGACGGTATAAACGAGTACCTTCGGAACAGACCCGGCAGAGTATACTATTGTTTTGAATTCCACGGAGCGGGAGATGATGTGGTCGAACAATATTGTGCGGATAACCTCATAAATAAAGAATGGACGTCGCAGGTCAAAGGTATCAAGAACACGCTTAATAACTCCTTTTCATTCGACGTTCTAAAAGCGGTCGTCGAAGAATCGAACAGATATAATGAAGAGCCGTTCGAGTGCGTCAGGGCACTTAACGTCACACCGGAATCTTCGTATGAGGTATATTCGGGAAAGATATACAAAAAAGGTCAACCAATAATAGAAGGTCCGAAAGGCAGAGAAGAAGAGGTCGGGATAGAAGAGGAATATAAACTGAATATTCTGAAAGAATTCAATGCAGGATATCACAGATGGAATGCGAAGGATGGAAAATGGATATACAAAAAGGCTGAACTTGGGCCTCACTGCTTGAGATCAAAGACAGATAACACCCTGACATATGAGACCGGAGGCCTTACGTTCACATTCACAAAAGTACCGGATTCGGATCAACACTGGGCTGCCTATTGTGCAAAATTCGAAAGAAAGAAAGTTTCAGATATCAACCTGCTCGAAGAAGGTATGACGGCGATGGAAGATTACGGTAAGTCTTCGGTAACGGTCGGCATGACAGATAAGCACCGTGCAGGGATCAGCATGAAAAGAGTGGAAAAATTCATTGTGGACGCGATCATCTGAAGAAACATGGGAGGGAAACAGAAGATGACACAGGACGCAAAGCAAAAAGAGAAGGAGCTGAAAGAGCTCATACGATCAGCCGAGAACGGCGATCCGAAAGCACAACACGACCTCGGAATGATGTACGCTTGCGGAAACGGCGTTCCGCAGAATTTTGCGGAAGCCGCAAAGTGGTTCAGACTCGTCGCAGATCAGGGGCACGCCGAGGCACAGAACAATATCGGAGAAATTTACTATCATGGTCGCGACGTCCCGCAGAGCGATGAAGAAGCCGCAAAGTGGTTCAGACTTTCTGCCGATCAAGGTCTTTCGACTGCACAATGCAGTCTCGCGGTGATGTTTCACTATGGAAAAGGTGTCCCGCAGAATTATAAGGAAGCTGCGAAGTGGTACAGGCTTGCTGCAGACCAAGGAGATTCGGATGCACAATGTGCTCTCGGGATGTTTTTTGAGAGCGGAAAAGGTGTCGACAGGGATTACAAAGAGGCAGTAAAATGGTACGAACTCTCTGCTGATCAAGGGAATGATATAGCACAATGCAATCTCGGAGAATTGTACTTTTACGGAAAAGGAGTTCCGGAAGATGTGGTTGAAGCGGTAAAATGGTATCAAAAGGCCGCAGACCAAGGATACGCCGAAGCACAGTTCAATCTGGGGGGCATGTACAGTACGGGTAAAGGTGTTCCCAAAGATATTGTCAAGGCCGCAGACTGGCGCAGAAAGGCCGCCGAACAGGGCGATATGGATGCCCAGAGCAAGCTGGGAACAAACTACTACTACGGAGAAGGCGTCCCAAAAGATCTTGAAAAAGCGATAGAATGGTATACGAAAGCAGCCGAGCAGGGTGAGATCCACACACAAAAGTGGCTGGGAAATCACTACTACAACGGTGAAGGAGTACCGCAGGATTTCGCAAAAGCAGCAGAATGGTATACAAGATCTGCCGAACAGGGGTACATTGAGGCGCAATATGATCTGGGATTGATGTATTATGAAGGAAAAGGAGTGCCGCAGGATTACGAAAAAGCTATTGTATGGTTCATGAGGGCTACTGCTCAGACGTTAAGATATACCGATGCTGTGTACATGGTGGGCGTTTGTAACTATCACGGGCATGGTATCAAACAGAACCGCAACATAGCCGAGGGGGCATGGATCGCTGCAGCGTGTTTAGGTCACGAAGGTGCGATAAAAGAATTGGAAACAAAATTCGGCAAAGGTGAATTATCTGTGTTAGCGATACGGGCCGGAAAGGGAGATGCAGACGCTCAAAGTAAGTTGGGGGCCTGTTACGGTAGCGGAAAAGGCGTAGCTCAGAGTTATGAAGTTGCAATAAAGTTGTATGAAAAAGCCATTGAACAGGGACATCTGATTGCAACCGTCAACTTAGGTTTATGTTATTATCTCGGGAACGGTGTGAAAGAAGATCGCAAAAAAGCGTCAGAATTGTTCAGGATATCGGCTGAAAAAGGGGTGTCAGATGCTCAATATATTCTAGGAATATGTTACGAAAGAGGCCATGGTGTGATACAGAATTATGATGAAGCGATCGAATGGTACACAAAAGCCGCTGATCAAGGACACGCTAAGGCGAATGAAAGAATATCACACTGCATAAATGAAAGAGAAGAGAAACGCATCGAAGCACTGTCGGTCAAAGAATATTGTGAGGGAAGAGGAGAAGGTCTGTTCAGATGGAACGAAGAGAAAAAGGAATGGACATTGAAAGAGAACAAGGAAGAAGAGAAAGAGGAAAAGGCCAGCGAGCTCTCTGAGGACGATCACGAATGGGTAAAAGGAATGATGAGAAGATTCGCAGGAGATCTGGGTGTATACAGAATAAAGTGGAACGATGAGAGCAATGATTGGATCCGGATCGAGTCCGCATACAAGGACACAAAGATACGAGAAGGTCCGTACTCAGGTGCAGAATACGTCAACTTGCCGTTAATGGATGAAAGGACAATAGAATTTTTCCAAGGTGCCCCGATGCAGATAGCATACATGGACTGTCTTATATCAAAACTTCAGATCGACAAACCTCTGACGGTCTTCAGAGGAGTAAGGCTGGAAGAATTCCACGGTATTGAGGCGGAAGATACGGTGTATGAGTCACCCGGATTCACATCAACAACTCTTTCGCGTGCAATAGCGGAAAAGTATGTCGAAGCGACAGGCACATCGTTAATAGAGATACAGGTTCCGAGTGGCACCGGCATAGGCGTTTTCACTGGTTTTATATCAAAATTCGAGGGGGGCATACACAAAGAACTCCTTCTGAAACGCGGTGCAAAACTCAAACGCATAAGTTATGATCCGAAATCAAAAGGATCTAAAGCGGTTTTAAGGTTAATAGGGTAGTGATATCTATGAAATATGAAGAAATAATTGGAAAGATCGCACATGGTCTGACGGGAGATCCAAAAAAGGACATAAAATATCTGATGGAACAAGGCGAATTGTACAAAACACATGAACTCGCAAGTGAGATACTGCGTGGCATCGGCCGGCTTATCTCAGATGCGATCCCTCAGGAAAATAGAAAAGAGATCGAGCAGTTAATAAAAAATGAAGAGAACAAAGTACAGACGATAATCGAGGAAGCCGAATTCCAGATACATAAAAAGAATTTCAGCAGAGCATTGGAGATATTGGAATCGGCGATAAAGGACATCGAGGATGACAATGGAAGATTAAGGCGATATTTCGATGACTCGGTAAGCGAATATCATCATTTCCGAAATTATCTGGAAGAGGTTCTTTACATACAAACGACGAAGCCGGAACGAACAGTAAGAGAAATGCCTGAAAATATTGGTTATTTATATCATGTCTGCGGTTTTCTGTATTTTGAAACAGGACGCTTCGATGAAGCAAAAGTCGTTCTGGAAAAAGCCAGGAAGATAAATCCGGTCGATACAGAGACGATCTTTGAACTCGGCGAGATCTACAAAAGGAACGGCGAGTGGGACCATTACCTGGAACTGTCGGAACTTGGGCTTTCCTTATCTTATACTCGGTCCAACCTCGCTCGTTCCTATAGGAACTTGGGTTTTTATTACATAGAACAGCAAAAATACGATGTTGCAACGGCTCTTTACCACATGAGCATGTTCTATGATCCGAAATCAATAGCAGCACAGTCTGAATTGTTCATAATACAACAAATTACGAACAAGGTATCATCTGTGCCGTCATCGGACGATATCGAGAAGATCTTAGAGGAGAACAAGATCCAATTGGGCCCGAATGTGCTCATCCTGGAGATTGCTGAAGCTATCGGCGCGATGGCAGAGGAAGGGGGACATTACGAAGCGGCAAGACATTACTACTCTGTGCTGTATGATCTTACATTATCTGAGGAAGTGAAAAAACATATGGACAATCTGCCGAAGGAAGATCTGCGAGGTTCATGACAAGTACATATATGTAATGAAAAGTCCCACCCACGCGCGCCCGTGTGATGCAATTAGGCGAAAAGAGATTATACCAACTACAATTCACAGAATGACCAATAAAAATTCAAAACGATAATGTAGGAGTTACGCGACATAGATCGCCATCCCTCCTCACATGATCAATCCTGAAGGAATCTATAGAGTATAAAACATATTCGGATGCGGTGCTGCAGTTCGTGCGGCTGCACCGAAGCGTAAAGAGTATTAGTCTCACTCCGCGCGCGCCCGCATGATGCAATTAGAATCGGTTTCACTTGAGATACTCTTCCCTATATTCATGGTAAAACATGTTCGCTGGGACGAAGATATTTCTGCCATTCTTATCCCGTGCAATTCTCTTTGAGTTCGTAAGTGTTTCATCATCGAACACAACCGTAACGGAACACCTACATTTTAGGTGGATAGGAGGCGTATTCACCCCTATTACAGAATCGGTAATTTTGAATATTTTTCCATCTAACGACCCGCATATTGGGCATGTTGAAGCGTCAAGTGTTGCAGTGTAGCAGTAGTGTTTAAATCCGTTTGACTGTAGGTCAGTAAGATTATTTTGCATCTTATTTATCACCCAGTCGTGATATGTTAGTTGCATATTGTACGCTTCTCTCGCCCATTCTGGTGCGTCATCATGTATGCCTATGATGCATCCTCTATTGTCAAGAATTGCGTGCTTATCCCATGCGCGCTTTGATATTGGTGGTGGTAAATCCAAAGTATCACCGATAACGTATCTCGCAGTGATATAAAAATCAGGTTCTTTCTTTCTTCGCCACCATCCACCGTATCTGATCTATCGTAACCTGCACAGTCCCCTTCGACACGCCCTCTGCTTCAGCGATCTCTTTAAGGCTCATACTATCCTGAGTCTCACTCCGCGCGCGCCCGTATGATGCAATTCAGTGGTCATAATGCTACCTCCTGTGGTGTTGGTCAGTGCGGCAGATACCTTAGGTTCAGATACGCCGATTTGACCATCAGTTATTGGCATATAATGAAATTATTCGGTGAGTGTATAAATTTTTGGTAGATTTATATGCGTTTACCAAATTAAGCGTAACTGAAATCGGTTACGTTTTGACTTAACAGTGGTTAAAATTAGGGTATTATGTGTAACGCTGTTGCGATTGCCGCGACAATCAAAGCAAGGTTTGTAAGAAGTTTTTGCTTCGTCGCATCTCGATCCTGCATGTTCTTAAGGTTCGCTTCGAGTGAAGTGATACGTGCCTTAAGTTCAGCGACATCGTTTACCATGGTCATGATGAACACTTCTTAAATAAGAATGTAACTTTCTATCCTCTCTTTCCATCTTTCTTCGAGCAAAGATAACGCACCAGTATAGGAGTAGTCATCATCAGCGGTTATCTTGCCCCAACCGATCCTTCCTCCCTCAGATATATATCCATAACTTAGGTTTTCAAGAGGGTTAATATATATGCCTACCACAAAATCTACATCCTTATACTCAAAATTACCCAAGTACAGGTGTTGTAAGGCTTCTGTATAAGTTATGTTTCCCTCATCATCCTCTAATTCAAACCCATTACCCGAATAGTCGGTCAGAGTATGTTCTAATACCACCCCTCCTACTTTACTAAGATTAAGAGAATATGAATCTGGTAAAATTACTCCGCTTATGTCATGCATTACCTTTTTGATACAAATTCCATAGCTGGAAATTCGAGGAGAGCCGAACACATCCTTGTCGTTAGATTTTTGGAGATACCTTTCGGCTTTCCCCAACTCTATAAGAGTTATTTTATTCCCAACACTGTTCCCAAGTGTAAGTGCCCCCTCTTCCGATGCAATTAATTTACCAAATATTTGGTCATCTCCCCACAAATATTTACCATGGTATATGGAATCCACTACAAGCGTTTCAACGTACTGTATCTTTTCATCTTTTACGTATATCCTGATGTCATATCTTATCCCTTCATGAAAAACATATCCTTCATATCTGCTTTCAATCTGATTCGCATACACAGTCATCGACTCGTTTATCGGATAAAGAGCAAGAGTTAACGAATCTGGAGATATTGCTTTTCCAATTGTCTGTTTCATACTACGCGCATTTGCTTTGGATATATTAGTTTGTTCGCGCTCGTGCTCCCTTAGTATCCTTATGCTTAGTTCAGGCAAGATTACACCCCACGGTCTTTCTTCATATCTCTGTTCAATATCCCAATCTTAAGACGGTCGGTAGATTTCTGCATTGGTTTAGGCTTCCAACTATCATCCTCAAAAGCAAATTCTATTTGAGTCTCACTCCGCGCGCGCCCGTATGATGCAGTTATATACGTCCCTTCGTATTTAATTGTAGAAGTAATGAGTTGACCCTCATGGCAGAAGTAAGAAAAGAAGCGGTTGCGAGTACTATTAATACGAATGTGAATGTGGGGATAAAGGATGAAGGAAGGCAACTAACAGAGCAAGATATAGAGCGGATAGCATCATGGAGAGAATACACATCCTATGGGGATGATGGTTTTGTAAATGGAATGCGTGAAGACGCGCCACAATGGGCTAAAGACGAATATAAAAAATATATGAGCGCAAAATATAATCCAGATGGTAGCATCAAAATTCTAATATAAACTTTATTTCAATTGCATCATACGGGCGCGCGGAGTGAGACTAAAATGAATGGATACAATGCCAAACCGCTAAGTATAAAAATGGTGGAGATATTGAGAAGGTCGGTAAGATGGCGCAGTTAGCACCTTGGCTTGAATATGCAACTTATGGAGAAGATGGATTCGTAAATGGCATAAGAGACGACGCTCCGCAAGAGATGAAAGATGCCTATTACGCAGAGAAGGAAAAAAGACGCAAAAACTTTGAAAAAGGGATAATAGATAGTTATTGAATCGCATCATACGAGCGCGCGCGGAGTGAGACTCAAAGCAAGGTTTGTAAGAAGTTTTTGCTTCGTCGCATCTCGATCCTGCATGTTCTTAAGGTTCGCTTCGAGTGAAGTGATACGTGCCTTAAGTTCAGCGACATCGTTTACCATGGTCATGGTCATCACTCCTTTATAACTCTGTTACAGACCAATATACTCTTTCCACGATTCGTTTAACTTCTGATCTATTATATTGAAATTCCATGTTCCGGATTCTGCAACAATATTCTTGTTCTTATCCATGATGTCTGCCACGAACTTTTCCTTACCATCTCTACGAATGGATACTTGATACCTCTCCCCATTAAACTCAAACCTTCCGAGATACTCTGAAACTATGTCTCCATGTCGTTCCCACTGACCTATCATTATGCTATCTGATAACCCTGTGAGGTTCAGTGTATATGATTCGGGCATCTTTTTCATAGGTATTGCTTCTATCATACTACGCGCATTTGCTTTGGATATATTAGTTTGTTCGCGCTCGTGCTCCCTTAGTATCCTTATGCTTAGTTCGGGCAAGATTACACCCCACGGTCTTTCTTCATCTCTCTGTTCAATATCCCTATCTTAAGACGGTCGGTAGATTTCTGCATAGGTTTAGGTCTCACTCCGCGCGCGCCCGTGTGATGCAATTTGACTTAACAGTGGTTAAAATTAGGGTATTATGTGTAACGCCGTTGCGATTGCCGCGACAATCAAAGCAAGGTTTGTAAGAAGTTTTTGCTTCGTCGCATCTCGATCCTGCATGTTCTTAAGGTTAGATTCGAGTGAAGTGA
>WQXR01000019.1 GCA_009784745.1 Methanomassiliicoccaceae archaeon
CTCAAAAGGAACATATCCCAATGCTATTCCTTTTCTGAGCACCGGAGATAACGTACCGGAGGTCACGGTCCCGATCCTTTCGTTGTTTCGAAGGATATCGTAACCGTGCCTCGGAATGTTCTTATCATCTGTTACGAGGCCGACGAGTACGTCGTATATTCCTTTTTTCTGATCTTCCAGCGCTTCCCGTCCAATGAAATCATGATCTGTTTTAACGACCCACGGCGGCCCCGTCTGAACGGATGTTTGGGAACCGTCGAAATCAGTACCGGAAAGAAGCATCCCTTTTTCCAATCTTAAAGTATCTCTGCACCCCAGACCGGCAAGCGTAAGTTCGTTCCCGCCTGCTTTCACAAGCGAATCCCATAAAGCGGCTGCGCCGGAGTTCTCAACAAGTATCTCAAAACCGTCCTCACCCGTATATCCTGTACGGGCGAACAGGCACACCGTTCCGTTGCGTTCCTGCTTAAGGATGTCGGCAAGGAATCCGCATTTTTCATCGCCTATTGATATCATAGCGGCATGGAAACGCTTTATTCCTTTAACGTCGTCACATGTGATGCGCTGTGCGATCTCGGCAGCCTTCGGACCTTGTATAGCCAGACATGCAATTCTTGATGACACATCTATTATTTCCGTTCCGTTGTCATTATTCTTTCTCAGCCATTCTGATACTGTATCTTTCGTTGATGCGTTCGGAACAAGAAGATAGATATCATTGTTCATGTTGTACACGATCGCGTCATCTATTACGGTCCCGTTCTCTCTCAGAATGTGCGTGTATATCCCCTTTCCCGGGGCGGCAAGTTCGATGTTATTCGTCAACATCTTTTTCAAAAATCCTTTTGCTCCCGATCCTCTGATGATAATGTCGCCCATGTGAGAAACGTCGAACAGCCCTGCCGACATTCTTACAGAATTATGTTCTTCGATTATGCCCGTGTACTGAACGGGCATCTCCCATCCGGCGAACGGTACCATCTTGGCGCCGGAATTCATGTGTTCGTTGAAAAAAGGAGTTCTGTTAAGTTCCATGTTCTCACCAGGGTGTTATTTTCATTCTAAAACGTCATAAAAGCCTGTTAGGTATCTTCTGATATCTCCAGAGATCTTCGAAATTTTCGTTATCACGTATCAATTCAGTTCTTCCGTTGTTCACAAGCACTTCTCTGCATCTCGGCCTCGAATTGTATGTGTTGCTCATCGCGTATCCGTACGCGCCGCAGCTGTATATCGCAACGAGATCTCCTTCTTCCGGAGCGGGAAGCGCACGATCCCTCGCCAGATGATCGCCTGTTTCACATATCGGGCCGACAATATCGTACTTACCTTCACATGCTTTGTTGAATTTGTTGGCTATCGCAGCGTAATGATAGGAATCATAGAACGCAGGCCTTATCAAAGTGTTAAAACCTGCGTCAACACCGATGTAATTCTTTGTTCCGGTCCTCTTGACGTCGACGCATCTTGTCAGCAATATCGTACTGTCGCAGACAACATATCTTCCGGGTTCCACTGCCAAAGACCTGACGGACGTTTCGTTAAGGATGATATCGGCAACGGATGATGCAAGTTCTTCTATATCCATTTCCTCTTCGTTCGGCCTGTAAGGAACGTATATCCCGCCGCCCATGTTTATTATTTTGAGATCTATCCCATGCGCATCCTTGATGTCGTTCGCGGTCTCCGCCAACACGCTTACCGATCCTATGAGCGGTTCGATATCCTTTCCTCCGGAACCGATGTGAGAGTGTATCCCTATCGGTTCGAGACCGAGTTCAAGCGCCCTTCCGTATGCGTATATGACATCGTCTAACGGGATACCGAACTTCGATCCTTCTGATCCCGTTACAACTTTTCCGCAGTGTCCGGATCCGATACCGGGCGTTATTCTTATTGATACGGGAATGTTCGTTCTGATCTTTGCGAGACGTTCAAGTTCCGAAAGGGAATCTATTGTTATTCCCACTCCCAGGTCCGATACCGCTTTCAGTTCGGCATCGCTGACGTTATTACCGGTATACGAGATGCGGGATGCTGAAAAACCAACTTTCATGCACGTCAATACCTCACCGACGGACACGGCATCGATACAGCTGCCTTCCTGTTCGAGTATCTTCAGAATTGCAAGCGAAGAGTTCGCTTTGCATGCATATTGTATCTTTGTGTCGATGTACTTCGAGAATGTATCGTATACGTTGCGGTAACTTTCTCTTAAGATATTCTCATCCGTCACGTAGACGGGAGTTCCGAACTCATCAGCTATCGCTTCGGCACGCATACCGCCGAATATCATATGTCCGCTGTCATTATCAAATTCTCTCATTTCACGAACTTCCTGTGCAGTGTCCTGATAACATCCAGCGCCATCGACGACGGTACGACGAAATTCAGTGAGACCTCGGATGCCCCCTCTGAAATGAGTTCGACATTCGCTCCTGCCTCATGGACAGCACCGAATATCTCCGCCGATGCGCCGCATCTCTGCAGAAGGTCATCACCGACGGCGCATATCATCGCCATGTTGCTTTTTACTTCGATACGTTCAATATCGTCCGGCGCGAGAATATTGAGATGTTTCAACGTTATCTTCACGTCCGGATTATTTATCAGCAGCGCAACAGTTGAAAGCGATGTCGATATCGCATAGACGGTAACACCGGCATCCGCTATCTTGTCTATTATTCTGGCGACCATCCTCGGCCTGTACGCTATCTCCGACGAACTTATCGTTATTATCGAAAGGTCTGCTTTCATTGCAACACATCTGAGCAGTTCGTTCTTCCTTGCTCTCAGGTGGTGTATCAGTGTTCCTTGATTTTCAGGTTTGAACGAATTCTTGACTTTCAGCGGAATGTGCTTCATCCTTACCGGTTCGACGGTCCTCGGGTGCAACACTTTTGCACCGAAGTACGCCAATTCCGCCGCTTCGCCGAAGTTCATCTCTTCGATCATTATCGCTTCCGGCACCATTCTCGGGTCGGCAGACATGAAACCGTCGACATCCGTCCATATCTCAAGGCAATCCGCATCTAAGCAGTTAGCAACGACGGCAGCGGAATAATCAGAACCTCCGCGTCCGAATGTTAACGGTTTCCCGTCGCTGCTGCGTCCGTAGAATCCTGTTATCACAGGAACAATGTTCCGAAGCAGAAGCGGCCTTACGCTCGTTCTCATTCCTTCCGCGGTCATTCTGAGATCAGCGGTACCCAGTCCAGGATCGCCTGTGGCATATATTCCGGCTTCTTCAGAGGTGAGCGCAACAGATTCACGGCCGATAGACCTCAATACATATGCAAGCATGAGGGACGAGAATCTCTCGCCTTGTGATGATATATTGTCTTTGAAACAAGGATCATCGTAAGCGCCTGTCGTAAGGAGCGATCTTAACGTATCCATTCTTTCATTGAACTCGGCCGTAAAACTTTTCAGCAGTTTTCCGCTGATGAGTTCCTTGGCAACGCTCATATGTTTTTCGACCAGAAAAGTAACTACTTCATCAACACCTGCGTTGCCTGTATCAAGCAGTTGTACCAGTCTGTTCGTGACGCCGGTCATCGCTGAAACGACGACGACCCTTCCTCCGTCGTCGCTTGCTATTATCTTTGCCGACCTCAGGAACGCCTCGGCCGTTCCGACGCTCGTTCCGCCGAATTTAAGAACGGTGATCAAAGGCCAAGCACCTCTTTCATATCGTGCACCTTTCCGTCCTTCTTTCCGTATATCCATCTTATGGATTCAATGAATCCTTTGGCCAATGCTTCTCTTGAACCTGCTTTGTGCTTCAATTCTATTACTTCCGTATTTCCTGCGAATATCACGGTATGATCGCCGACAACATCACCGCAGCGTATCGAATGCACACCTATCTCCCTCTTTCTTGCACCGGTTATACCCTCGCGGCCGTACACGACATCATCTATCTTTGTAATTTCCATCATCCTTTTCACGGCTTCCATCGCTGTGCCGGAAGGCGCATCCTTCTTCTGGTTGTGATGAACTTCCAGAACTTCGATGTCATAATCTTTCAGAGACGATGCCAATATCTCGCACATCTTCCAGAAGACGTTGACACCGACAGCATAATTCGGCGAAAGAACTGCGGATGTTCTGTTCTTGAGTATCTGTTCTCTCATCTTCATAACGGCTGTTTCGGGTATCGACGTCGTTCCGATGACCATGTTCACGCCGTACGCCGGCACCTTGGTTATAACGTTGGCCGCAGCGTCAGGCGCGGTTATGTCAACGTAAACGTCAGCATCTTTCACCACATCCTTAAGATCCTCAGGACCCTTTGCTATGACGCCGGGATATATCTCCGTGCCGAATTCTTTCTCGCGAGGATCTATCATCGCGCCGACAAGTCTCATGTCGTCGTACTTTTTCATCATCTCGCAGACCGTGCGCCCCATCCTGCCGGTGGCGCCGCCTAATGCTACGTTGATCATTGTATCACCTTTCTCATCAAACCGTCCATGAGGGCACGGTTCCCCTCCGAGAGTTCCGTCAGCGGAAGTCTCAGCGCCCCCGAACCGTATCCCATCTTCCCCATCACATATTTTATAGGTATCGGACTGGTCTCACAGAACAGTGCGCGGAATAACGGCAACAATTCCTCATGCGTTTTAAAGGCATCGTCCCACTTGCCCTTCTTACACGAGTCTATCATTCTTACCATCATGTGCGGAACGCAGTTCGATGCCACGGACACGGTTCCTTCGCATCCTATCTGCATCAACGTGCACGTCAAAGAATCATCTCCGGACAGCACGGAGAATCCCTTCGGTCTTCCGTTGACTATCTTTCTGATCTGTTCGACATCACCGCTCGCTTCCTTTATCCCGTCTATCCCTGATACCTCGGATAGCCGGAGCGTCGTATCGGATGTGATATTGCTTGCGGTCCTTCCTGGAACGTTGTACAATATTAACGGAATGCCTATCGACGACGCTATCTTCTCGTAATGTCTGAATATCCCTTCCTGCGTCGGCTTCACGTAATACGGTGATATCGATAATATTCCATCTGCGCCGGCATCCTCTGCGCTTTTGCTGAGCGCGACCGCTTCCGATGTGGAATTGCTACCTGCGCCGGCGATCACCTTTGCTTTTTTTACCTGATCCACGACTATGCTTATCGCCTTCATGTGCTCATCGAAAGAAAGCATAGCTGATTCACCTGTAGAACCGCACGGAACTATCGCATCAACGCCGTTCTCCTCTTGGAACGTTACCAACCGTCGTAACGCATCCTCATCCATCGAACCGTCCTTCCTGAATGGAGTGATAATGGCGGTGATGGTGCCTCCGAACATTCAATCCGCCCCGAAGTGTTCCTTGAGTATCAATCTGGTACGGGTGCTCAGTATGTTATCGTTCCTGCGTACGTTCTCAATGATGTCGTTAAGTTGCTGCGACGTTTCTACGTCCACTATGGCAATGATGTCCTGATCCCCTGTCACCTCGTAAACTTCGATGACGCCTTCCTGGTTGGCCATGTTCGATGCCACTTCCTCTGTGCTGGTATTCACATCGATGCGTATCTCCACCATCGCTTTGACGTTCCTTGAACTCGTTTTGATGGTGAATCCCTTGATTATCCCTTCGTCGGTCATCCTCCGTACCCTGCTCCTGATGGTGCCCTCGGACACCTTCAGCTGTTCCGCAATGTCCACGAACGGGCACCGTGAATCCTTCTTGAGCAGATCTAAGATATGTTCGTCTAGTTCGTCCATCATAACATCACTTTATTTTTTTGATATTCGTAGTAATATTTCCGATAAGCGGAGTTATCATATTTAACAACTCCGAAAAAGACAGCAGAATAACGAAATCAGAAAATTATTCTTTTACGCTTAAGATGTTAACAATGAGTATCATACGAATATTTCATATGATACAGCAAGTTTCAGATATCTATTTTAGTCTCTCTTCCTTCCGCGTCGCGCATGAGGACCTCTATCTTCGGCACCGCTATCTCTATTCCGCTGTTCAGATATTTCGAATATATCGATTCCCTTATCTCCGCGGCAATGGACCCGTGATCCTTGAAATCGTCGGCGTATCCGCTGACACGTATGGTCAGCGACGAATCGGATATGTCGTCAAGTCTCGCCTTCGGCAGATCTTCGGAACCATCCAGCAATATCTTCGGATGTTCGGTCATAGCTTCAAGTGCAAGTTCTTTTGCTTTTGCGACATCGGTACCGTACGGAACCCGTATCCATACGAAAACACGGTACGCAAGCGATTCTGCGGTGATGTTTATTATCGTTGACGATACAACTTTGCTGTTCGGCATTGTGAATATCTCGGAGTTCGACCAATTTTTGAATGTGGTCATCATAAACCCTACTTTCATAACTTCCAGCGTTTCGGGATGACCGTCAATGCGTACCATGTCTCCAGGTCTGAAAGGTCTGTTGGCCAAAAGCGTGAAACCGCTGAAGAATTGAGATAAGGTGCTTTGTGCGCCGAACGTTATCGCCAATCCTATTATTCCTGCGCCTGTTGCTATGATCATCATGTCGAAACCGAGAACAGCGAGTATACATCCTCCGGCGATCATCACGATTATGATCTTCCCGACCATCATAAGCAACGGAACAACGGAAAGGTCATGCTCCCTTCCGTCATTCACGGCACGCCCTTTCCATGCTGATATGATCGAGGAATATACGAACCACGCGATCGCCGCGCCGAACAGGATGTAGATTATCCCGGCGATCACTTCAACGGTGCTTATCAGATATTCGCTTATTCCCATTACCGCGACGCACACCGTAAGGCCGTAAAGCAGTATCATAAAGAACAGCGGTCTTCTGACCCTTCGGATCTGCTGCTCATCATCGTCCTTGATGACGAAACGCATAACAACAGGGACCAAGGCAAAAGAGATGAGCGCAGCGATACAGATCCATATTGCCAAGGTGGCGGCCGCTGAGTAAATGGCGGCATCGAACGGCGACGGTAACGGATTATCGAAAATTCCCAGTATCTTGTTGTATTTGTCCTCAGAAGCGCGTCCGGAGCATATGTGCACCGTTTTTGTGATATCGAACGTCTGTTTCGACAGATCGGAAGGATCATACGCCGTGAACTTAAGGATCACGTTAACATCAACGGAACTCAGATATCGTTCGGCGGTCATCTTCACGTGAAGAACAAAGTGTTCGCCCGGCTGCAGTACAATGGGCCCCTCTGTATCAGGGGTTTCGACCTTACCTTTTCCTCCGAAATCATAACCTGTGAACTCAACACACCTTATGCTTCCGGATTTGTTGTACAGATCAACATGGATATCTATGCTTCCGCCCGCGTAGATGTCCGTTACGCCGCCGGAACCGGGCGAAAGTGAGTATACTACATTTTTAGCCTCGGCACCTTCCGCGTGATCGGAGAACAGCGGTACCGCAAGCAATAAGGAAACTGCGACCGCGGTCAGTATCAACGCTGTTCTCTTGGCGCCCATTGCATCCTATAGAACATGGACAAATAAATATCTGTTCCGGCAAGCGAATGCGAGTGATGTATATTACATGTAATTTGTTCGTTTAAAATATTATGACGTCGTGATACGTTCGATGTCTGAAATATTATCGATGATAAGCGTCGCCGCCGTTACGGCCGTACTCATATCCGCTTCCGTTCAGGACATAAGGACAAGGGAAGTATCCGACATCCATTGGCTGATAACAGGAATTATCGGAATGGTGATGATGATCATATGCATCAGTGATAACGTAACTGTCGGAAGACTTATGATATGTATCGGTTCGTTAATGATATTATCGGATATACTTTACGACAGGGAGAACAGCCTGTTTGTGAACGCAATATTCTACACAATACTGGCGGCAATGTTCCTGATCCCGCTGATATCCTTCAGCGGAGACACGTTCGTTTCAAATTCAGTGACAATTCCCGTATGTTATCTGATATTCCTGTTATTCTTCTACACCGGAACGATAAAAGGCGGCGCGGACGTAAAATGTCTGATATCCTTGTCAATTCTGTTCCCGGTATATCCGGTGATGTTCTGTTGTCCTTTCATCGAGTTGCCGTCATCAGTGATCACAAGCGTAATATCATTCCCGCTGGCCGTTCTGTTCCATGCAGCACTGTTCTCAGTTATCGCAATGATACCTGTGATGATAAGGAACATCATACGAGGGGATACAAGATTCCCGAACATGCTGTCCGGATACATGATGAACAAAAAGGACGTAAGCAAAGCACATGTTTGGGTAATGTCATCGGAAGAGTTCAATGAAAGAGTATGGGTAACGCCGAAGATACCGTTCATCGTCCCTATCACTGCGGCGGTACTGTTCGTGGCGTTCATCGGAAATATTATTTTTACGATCTAGCGGACGATATAAAGTTTACGTCCGCATCCTTTGCATTTGAGACCGTCCAACGCAATGATGTCAACGTGATATCCAGTCCTTTTTATCACAACGGCGCCGCATTCCTCACAATACGTGTCGCTGCCTTCCTCCGATATGATATTTCCGACGTAAACGTTATTCAATCCCATGTCGTACGCCGCATCCATCGCGTCAAGCAACGCTTCCGGCTGTGTCCAAGGGACATTGTTCATAACATTGTCAGGATGGAATCTTGTGAAATGGATCGGAACGTTAGGTGACAGCTCACATAGTACCCAGTTAACGAAATCTTTGATCTCTTCCTTTGAATCGTTATATCCCGGTATCAGGAGATAAGTAAGTTCGATATGTATCCCCAGCGAGAATGCCGTTCTGACGGTATGGAGCACATCCTTCAGATGTCCGCCGCAGATGTCCGCGTAGAATCCTTCTCTGAAACCTTTCACATCTATGTTCATTGCCGAAACATGTTTGCATAATTCTTTCAAAGGTCCTTCATTGATGTAACCGTTCGTTACAAGCACATACGTAACGTCGGGCGCGCATTCCATCACATCGATCATATACTCGAACCATATCGCCGGTTCGTTGTATGTGAATGCAACAAGATCCGTTCTTTCTTTTCTGAACATCTCCACAAGTTCTTCCGGAGATTCGTACGTAGTTCTCTTCTTACCGGACGAACTTTGTGAAATGGAATAGTTCTGGCAGTGTTTGCAGCTCATGTTGCATCCTATACCTCCGACAGAGAATACGCGCTCGCCCGGATGAAAGTGATACAACGGTTTCTTTTCAACGGGATCCACACATATCGAGGATACCTTTCCGTACGTATATGCGGTAAGCATATCATCATCACCGCGTCTGGCGCCGCATCTCCCCTGTCCTCCGACAGGTATAAGACATCCGTGCGGGCACAGGCCGCATCTGTACGCGTCTCCCTCTCTTTCATAGAAGCGCGCCTCAATCTTTGGTGAAATGTTCATACCCTCCGTTCTCCATCCTTGTTGCTTTACCGTTTGTGAAAAGATTCACGACGTTATCTGATGTTACGGCGCCGATGACCGAGAATTCGATATCGGAAGAGTGAAGGACCTTTAATTTTTCTTTTCTGAACGTGAACATCAGTTCATACTCTCCACCTCCGTTCAGGATAAGATGTTCTTCATCCATTCCCAATTTTTTGCAGACGTTCTCCACTCCCTTGCCCTTCGGTAATGCTTCCGACATTATCTCCATTCCCACGTTGCTGCTTCTGCATATCGACAATGCTGTCGTGGACAATCCGTCAGATATGTCCATACAGGACGTTGCTATCTCATTTTCGGAAAGGAACATTCCTTCCTTAATGCGCGGAGAAGGTGTTCTTACGGCCTTCAAAGCGTCCTTATCATCAATGCCGTTCAATGATGCGTACCATCCCGCACTCGCCGACCCTAAAGCACCGGTAACGGCAACGATGTCCCCCGGTCTGGCGCCTGAGCGTGTCAATATGTGATGTTCGCAGATACCTATCGCAGTTCCGCATACCGATCCGTGACCGGATTTCGTATCGCCGCCCAATATCTCGGCTCCGCAGGATCCTGCGCATCTGTCGATGCCGTTCATTATATCATACAAAACATTCTCATCCGTTTCCGGAGGAAGTGAGACCGCTGCCAATATGCCCAAAGGCCTGGCGCCCATACTTGCTATGTCGCTGAGATTCACGGCCGCGGAAAGCCAGCCGAAGTCCTGCATTGTCATCCCCTTCGCAAAATGTCTCTCAAATGTTACGATATCCGTTGATATGACAACTTTAGATCCGTTGATGTCGATGCATGCAGCATCGTCCCCCGGCCCCAGATACGTGCTCTTCCTCATGTTCTTTAGAATATTGTCAACGAGCGCACGCTCTCCGACATCCTTCAGCGATGCCACATTTATCTGCGATGGCATGCGCGTATTAAAAAACTACTTTGCGCCGGCTGTTCTGCGGCCGTATGTGCAAGGTCAACGGAGGTATATCGCGGTGTTTCGATGGTCGCATACTGGCGGAACATAAACGCTTAATACGATACCGTTGTTGGTGCATGTTGCATGATGATCGACATCAAATACGGTAAGGACGGGACACAGAGCATTGATGTTCCGGATAAGAACATGATAGGCATATTCTATCCGAAGGACGTTGAATGCAGACCGTCCGATGAAGTTATAAGCGAAGCGGTGGACAACCCGACGGGATTCGACTCGCTGTCGGAATTCCTGAAAGGCGGAAAGGATATTGTGTTCATCGTTAACGACGGCACACGTCCGACGCCTACGGCAAAGGTACTGGATGCATTATCAAAAAGGATGGACCTCAGAGAAGCGAGATATCTCATAGCAACGGGAACGCACAGAGATATGACAGAAGAGGAATACAACTTCGTGTTCGGTCCTCATTACGCAAAACTCAAGGACCGAATAATATGTCACGATGCGAAAGCATCGGAATGTGTGCATCTCGGCAGATCGAAGAACGGCACGGACATGGAAGTTAACAAGATCGCAGTGGATGCCGACCGTTTAGTGATAATAACGAGCGTGGAACCGCATTATTTCGCCGGATATACCGGAGGAAGAAAATCGTTCCTCCCCGGAGTGGCGTCATTCAAAACGATAGAACAGAACCACAAACTGGCGATGAGGATGGAGGCGCAATCGCTCGTACTGAAAGGCAATCCTGTGCACGAGGATATGATGGACGCGCTGGAAGTGGTCAAAGGAAAGAAGATATTCTCCATTCAGATGGTACTGGACAGGCATCAGAACATATACAAGGTTGCAGCAGGCGAACTGAACAAGGCGTTCAATACGGCAGTGGGATGGGCGAATGAGGTGTTCTCCGTTCCCGTACCGGAGAAAGCGGATCTCGTGATATCCGTTGCGCCGTATCCGATGGATGTTGACCTTTATCAATCGCAGAAGGCGTTGGACAACGGGAAATGGGCGCTGAAAGAAGGCGGAAAGATCGTAATGGTGTCAAAATGCAGAGAAGGGATCGGACACGCGACATTCCTTCAACAATTATCATCGTCAAAGGATCCCAGGATCGTTCTGGAGGATCTCGGAAAGGAATACAAATTAGGATATCACAAAGCGGCGAAGATGGCAGAGATAATGGTATGGGCGGATGTGTGGGCAGTTACCGATCTGAAAAAGGAATTAATAAGTTCGGCGAACATGCGTCCGTTCGATACCGTGGCGGATGCAGTAAAGGAAGCGTTCGCGCAAAGGCCTGATGCACGGGTCCTGATATTAATGGACGGAAGCGTAACGATACCGAAGGTGATAGGATGAGCATTGACATAAAGAATCTGAACAAAGTAAAACAGGCCGTGAACGTATGTACGATGTGCGGTTTCTGCAAAAGCGTATGCCCGTCATTCAAAGCGATAAGATGGGATTCTTCCGTCGCAAGAGGACGGGTGATATTATCATACGGCCTTCTCACCGGAGATATACCTGCAGATGATTCGGTCATAGAGAACATATACACGTGCACAACATGCATGGACTGCGTCCGAAGATGTCCGTCCAAGGTGGATGTCGTTGAGATCGTGGAATTATGCCGCGCAGATCTTGTGAAGAATGGTCTAATATTACCGAAGCACAAAGCGGCGGTCGAAAGCATACTCAAGAACGGCAATCCGTACAATGAGAAAGGAACAATGGCGGAGCGCCTGAAGGTGAAGCCGAAAAAAGCAAAAGTAGGTTACTTCCCGGGTTGTTCGGCGGCATTCAGAACGCCGGAGACCGCGAACGCGGCAATGTCGATACTGAAGAAATTGAAAATAGATCACACAGTGGCGGATTGCAAATGCTGCGGCAGCGTTATGCAGCGTATCGGTTGGAATAATGATGACGTTGTGAAGATGATAAAAGCAAATGTCGCGGCGATAAAGGAACAGGGAATTGAGACCTTGATAATGTCATGCGCCGGATGCTACAGGATGTTCAAGGAAGAATACAAGAAGTACACGGAAATTCCATTCAAAGTTCTTCATTTGGCGGAATTCTTGGCAGATCAGGACATTAAACTGAGACCGCTGAAAGCGAAGGCGACATATCATGACCCATGCCATCTGGGAAGGCACGCGAAAGTTTACGACGCACCGAGAGCGGTAATTCAGAAGATACCGGAACTGGAATTCAAAGAGATGACGAATACTCGTGAACTAAGCAGATGCTGCGGCGGAGGCGGAGGCGTACGGTCAGCATATCCGGAAGAATCCAAAGCAATGGCCGTCGCAAGACTGGAAGAAGCGGAATTCGCCGATCTTATCATAACAACGTGCCCGTTCTGCGTCAGCAATCTGCGCTTGGGACTTGGCAGCGGAAAGAAAAGGGTTGCGGACCTTGCGGAACTGGTGGATGAACTTCTTTGATACCGGCGACAGAATGCAGAAAAGGATCGATATCATACGACAGGCCCAGAATAATGGGAATTATGAATCTGACGCCGGATTCGTTCTCCGATGAGATAAGGTATTCGGGATCTGCAGCCGTAAAAAGAATGTTCGAAATGGAAGAAGAAGGTGCAGATGTCATAGACGTAGGCGGGATGTCATCGAAGCCGGGGGCATTGATGATATCTGCCGAGGAAGAGTCGGAACGGATAATGGGTGTGATAAAGGAGGCCGCGCAGTCGCTTCGCGTTCCGATATCCGTTGATACGATGCATCCGAGAACGGCGGAAAAGGCACTGGATGCAGGTGCGAGTATCATAAACGACATAAGCGGACTTCGGAACGATGAAATGATGAACGTCGTGTCATCCGCAGGCGTTCCCGTTGTGATAATGCACATGCACGGAATTCCGGAAACGATGCAGATGAGAACGATGACCGGTGATGTCATAGCACAAATATCCGATTTTTTCGATACGGTCTGCAGAAAAGCGAAGGATGCCGGCATAAAAAAGAACAAGATCATGATCGACCCCGGTATAGGATTCGGTAAGACGCATGAACAGAACGTCGAAATAATCAGTAACCTTCAAGCATTGCGCAAAGGTTATCCGATAATGACGGGAACGTCAATGAAATCCTTTCTGGAACATACATACCCAGATGTTCAAAGGAATGAAGCAAGTATCATGTCTTCCGTGGAATGCATAAACAACGGCGCGGACATCGTCAGAGTTCATAACGTAAAGGGAACGGCATACGCGCTCAAAAGAGGAAGATCTTAACTGCGTAAGCAGCAACGGCTGCAACGACCAATCCCGCGATCATCATACCGTAGAATCGGTTATCAAGTTTCTTCGCCTCTTTGACATCCTTTTCATATTCTTTCGAACAATCATCTGAGCAGAAATGCTCATTGAACGCAACGGGATCACCGCAATTCTCGCAGTGTCCGTGTTCCGGAAGATGTACCATAGCAACTTGTATCGGCGGAACTGATTAAAACATTGCTATACATTTTTAAAATGCGCTTATCCTCAAACCGGAAGGAGTATCCCATTGTTAAATATACAAAATATACTTATAATAAATTAGATATTACAATGTATCTGATGGTCAACATGATATCCGCAAAAGAATATGACATGGATCGTTTCGACAGGTCGAAAAGGGTGGGATGGATAGACATCTTCACGATAAGGAAAAGCAGATGTCTTGTTGCCGGCGCAGGTGCGCTCGGCAACGAAGTGGTAAAATGTTTGGTCCTCTCCGGATTCCGTGATATTACCGTTACGGACATGGATGATATCGTGTTATCAAACCTTAACCGATGCGTATTCTTCAGAACGTCCGATGTGAAGAACGGAACGAAATCAGAGATATTGGCCCAGCGGGCATCCGAATTGGATCCCGACGTTAAGATAAGGCCGAGGAACATGATGATACAGGACACGGACGACTGGAGCAATTTTGATATAATATTCGGATGCCTCGATAACATAACCGCAAGGCTCCACGTCAATTCGCATGCATACTACCATGGGATACCGTATGTGGACGGCGGCACCGACGGAATGACAGGAAAGGTACAGGTGATACTTCCCAACGGCCCGTGCATTCAATGCTCGATGAACAAAAGTCATTTCAAAGTACTCGAAATGAGGTTCAGTTGCACAGGAAAGGACAGAACTTTCTTCATTCCGAAGATGGCGGCGGAAATAACAACAACGTCCGTGATAGCGGCGATGCAGGTGCGCGAGGCGGTAAAGATCATTTCCGGACGTGAGGATCTTTGCATAAAGGACACAGCATATTATGACGGCCTTACCGGCGAAACGACGATACTTACCGTGAAGAAGGACGATTCATGTTCAAACCATATGAACGAGGTGAAAGAATGGGGATACACGTAACCGTGAAGAATGCGACGCTCGGGGCCATGCTGAAGATGGATCTGGCGCCGAACGAGTCAGTAGGCGATATAATAGAAAGTGCGGCGGAATTCTGGAAAAAGGATCCGAGGGCGTATGTTCTGAGAAAAGGAAAATCATTGCTCAGAGGCGCGGACACGGTAATGGAGGCGAACATAATGAACGACGATGTTCTGGAACTCCTCCCTGATCCAGAGGGTGGGTAGATTGAGCCTTCCGCGTTCGGTACTGCTGAAGAGACTGACGAACGAGATGCAAAGGTGCGCCGGTTACATAGGATCGGACATCCGTTTCGATCCCGACGAAGTTACGTTCCCCATTGAGATAACCGTGCGTATGACGAACGTTCCGGCATACGCAAAGGTGAACGGAGAATTGGTGCTGGTAAAAGATCACAGATATAAAGTGATAATAGACAAAGAATATCCGTTCGAAAAACCGAGAGCGAAATGGGAGACGCCGATATTTCATCCTAATATAATGCCTCCGGAGGATGGCGGTTACGTGTGCATAAGACCGCTGGACGAATGGTCGTTCGGTTCGACATTACTGTCATTCATCAAAGCAGTGGAGTATCTCGTGGGCAACCCGAACGCGTTGAATCCGTTCGGCACCGATATGTGCATGGAATCGTCGAGATTCTATTTGGAAAATGAAGCAAAGATAAACGCTTCCGTAAGTTTCGGGAGGCATTGATGCCTAAAATAATCAAATATGACGAGGCTGACATCAAACAGCGCAAAAGGGCGGCGAATGCTGATATTTTCGTATCAGAGAGCGCGGTGAACGATATGATAGATCACGCGTGCAGAGGCGCATCAGAGAACGCAGAAGTGATGGGACTTCTCGCCGGTCATGTGTTCAGGGACGAGAAAGGGATATACGCGACCGTAAGCAAGGCCGTAACGTCAAAATTACTCTCGGATCAGGTAAGCGTAAGATTCGATCATTCGGGCATGGTAACACTGTTCGACGCATTGGACGATCTTGATTTTGATTACGTCATCGTAGGATGGTACCATTCCCATCTCGGCATCGGGTGCTTCATGTCCGGTACGGATGTTCACACTCACGTATCATCTTTCGGAAATTCCGGATTTGCGATCGTAACGGATCCGATCAAGGAAGAGATCAAAGTGTTCAAAGGTTCGGACATCGGTCCGAAGGAAGCGTCAATGGTCGTGGTCGAGGATCATACCCAGATGGCGTGACGTTTCCTCATATCAGATTCAGTTTTGCTTAAACGTTCCATTAATGTCGGTATGGTACTGTCCAGGAATATCCCCGCGGCAGTTTCGAACACCGTTCCCAGCGGGGCGCACTTCGATCTTTCTTTGTCACGGTTCACAGGCAGATGAACAACGACATCGGACGCTATCGCCAGTTTACTGTCGGTGTTGTCCGTTATCGAAATGACCTTGGAACCGACACGGCTTGCGATGTTTGCCGTCTGAACGACGGACATTGTGTTGCCTGTATTGGATATGAGTATTGTAATGTCACCTTCAGTGATTATCGGAGTGGTCATATCACCGACAAAATGCACATCGAAACCTAATTGAACTAAACGCACGCAGAACGACTGCCCCACCAATCCTGATCGTCCTATACCGAAAACGAAAATTGTTTTCGCTGCCACTATGCTGTCTATAAGTTTTATGACATCGTCCTGATGCACCGCGGAAACGGATCTTCTCACCGCATCCAGAAGATAATCCATCGTCGCGCTCATTCCTCTTCCTCCGCATCGGTCGCAGCGGCCTCGTCCTTCTTCTTCGCTCTCCTCGCTTTCGAAACTTTTCTGGA
>WQXR01000020.1 GCA_009784745.1 Methanomassiliicoccaceae archaeon
CAGTAATGTATTAGCAAGGTACGGAGAGATAATGGACGATCCGAAAGCACGTGCGCCATACGCCAAGAAAGCGTTACTATATATGCTGAAAGCGTTGGACATGGAACCGGAAGAAGCGAAGAACTTATTGTAATAAAAAGTTCAGCGGCTTTCCCGCAGATCGCCGAGTGTCGTTTGTCTTTCCGCAAAGGCATTATGCTTGTGTATGGACTCTTCAGATTCGCTCCTTACCACAAGATAGACATCATCCGGAAGTTCTGTATACCGGTCAACGACCCTTTTCAATACGTCCCTTACAACATCCTCAACAAATTTCGGATTATTGTGAGCATTTATCACAACAGCAGCCTCATCATCCCTTTTCAGTATCTCGTACGTAGGCGACGAGAACGACGATTCAACGATGTCAATAAGCTCATTCGCTTCCACGTTCTCATTTTCATTCATTGTCATCGACACCGTACAGATATTTCTCTGATTGTGTGACATAACAGCAACATCGCTTTTGCAATTCAGTACATTCCCGACAGTTTCCTGCGCACAGGGACATGCGGTCATTCCGATAACTTCAACGCCGATCGTTTTTGACAGTGATCCGTTCCGTACAGCGGAAGCCTCGCCGAATAACGTGTACAATTCAAGCGTCTCTCTTCCGTTGGGCGTTTCGCTGCGTCTGAAATATTCAGCCGTTGCGAAAACCTCGGCGGTATCAGCGTAATCATGTTTTATCAGAAGTTTTCTGCATATATTTGCGGCAAGCGTCTCTATCCCAGTGACCGGATTTCTTACGCTCTCGTCTACAATTTCCCTTAAGGCCTCAAGGTTCCTTGAAAGATGAGACCCTCTTTGTTCCGCAGGAAGATCAACAAATACGTCTATCGTACAGTTCAGCGTATCGTTTATCAGTGATATCTTTTCATCTCTTTTGATACGTACCGGTTTCTTTACGCCTGTAACGCCGACCCTTGTAAGTCTGAAACCCGTATCGAGTTTTCTGTTCTGTACGTCGCACCTGTTGCTCATGGGATACGTGAATATACAAAACATGACTTAAAGCATGCACATCAACAGTTTAATCCGTAACCTAATCTAAATACGAAGCATTCTATCGGATATCGATGTTCTGCGGGATAGATGAGGCCGGCCGCGGGCCCGTGATGGGCCCGCTGGTGGTTGCTTCGGTATTCGTTGATAATGACGAAATACTGAAAAAGATCGGTGTGAAGGATTCAAAGAAACTGTCGCCGCGTACGAGAGAAATTATGTACGATCAGATAACGGAACACGCAGGATACAGAACAGTGATAATTTCCGCGGAGGAAATAGATAAAAAGAGAATGAACGACACCATGAATGATATCGAATTACAAATGTTCGTCGATTCAGTGATCGGAAATAATGTTCACACAGTATACGCAGACTGTCCGGATGTTAACGAATACGCATTCGGATCATCATTATCTCTGAAACTCAATAATGTGAAGGTAATTGCAAAGCACAAGGCCGATGATATCTATCCCGTGGTGTCCGCAGCATCGATAATAGCAAAGGTCACACGCGATCGAATGATGAACGAGATCGCAAATGAATTCAAAGAAGAGATAGGAAGCGGTTATCCCTCGGATACGATAACAACGGATTTCATCGCTAAATGGATAAAGGAGAACGGGAATCCACCGCCTCACACACGCTGTTCGTGGGAGACCGTCAAAAAGATGATGACGATACACAAGAACAGAAAGATAACGGACTGGTGATCAAATGACGATGTACGGCGCAATTCAGGAAATGATAGATAAATTCCACAGAAAGGTGGAAAAGGATGAGAAAGTAAGGAGCAAACTGGAAGGCGTCGTAAAAACGATAAACATCGATCTGAAAGAGGAACAGTATTCGCTCAGACTCGACAATGCGCAGATACATGATTACAAAGAGGGCATGATCGAGAACGCGGACATCATCTTCACATCGACGCCCGATAATCTCCAAGCAATGATAGACGGTACGTTAAGACCTATGAAAGCATATATAACAAGAAAGTTCACGGTCAAAGGGAAACTTGAGGATGTGATGCATCTCAAGAATCTGTTCTGATGATGCTGGCACTTTCATTTTTCACATGCGTTTTAAACTTCTGCGATTATGCAAACTTTATATACGATATAGGGTTAGAGGGCATTGAAGCGAGGTAGGGTAGCCAGGATATCCCGTCGGGCTCATAACCCGGAGACCGATCGTTCAAATCGATCCCTCGCTACCATTCTATTTTCAAATACCACCGCTTGAATGCCATTCAATGAGTGTCATTCCGTAAAATACTCAAGTTTGTCATCCATCACTGAAATGTCGTTCACATAAATGCCTTCAGGCTCCTCGAGATCGTCAAGGCATCCCAGCCAATATACGACAAGACCCGGACCGAAAAGTTTTGTGTACGGTATAAGTTGTTTCTTGGAGTTGAATTTGAATTCCGTATTATCGCCGAACGATGCTTTGCTCTCGACCCAATTTATCTTTTTTCCGCGGTAAAGCATCGGCTTGTCCAATAAAGCATCCGGCGTTTTTTCGTATACGCCGCGAAGATCCTCCTCCGTCCTGTACGTTATCTCCTGACCGTCCAGCCATTCATGCAGTTTTGATTCGCCCCACAATCCCCGCTGCCGCTGTCTCTCGTTGCCTTCCGGCGAGTATACGAGGTCAGCGTTGCGAATTTCCTTTATTTCCTCTCGAAGTTCGTCGCTGCATGCTTTCTCCGGTTCGCGTATGTATTCCCAGAATTCCTTTCTTGATGCACCGTCCTCGATGAAGATGAACATTGCCGTCAATATAGGAGGAAATCTCCATTTTTCCGATATGCTGAGAAGCGTTCGTCCTTTTTTCCACTCCCTCAGCATACGACACGCGTTCTGTTTCACGATGTAAAATCTTTTTTTCACTTCTCTTGTAGTTTTTTGAGTGAAAACAGACACCAAAAGTTCATTATCATATCCTTTTGCTGTGAGTTTATCAATGTCCTTTGACGTATTCAGGGAATTGTATATTGATCTGTAGTCTTGATATTTCATTGAATTACCTTTTTCAGGTTCCTGCACAGGTCTTCCGCCGCCGATATCACGACATCCCTTACCATGGATGTCGGAGGACAATACGCATTCTCCGCACGGGCGAGGAAATCTTCTGCTTTCGTTCTGTTCACTACCGCTTCCGTCAGCCAGTTTATCCTTCCTGTTGCGTCTTCGCCTGCGATCAGTTGCGCTCCTATCATTGTTTGTGTATCAGCGTTCGCAACTATCTTTACCATCAATTCTTTTCCGCCGGGGTAATATCTCGCTTTTGTGTATCCTTTTGCTTTTCCGGATATCGTTCTGATGCCGTACCATGCTGCCAGATTCTCAGAGAGTCCGGTGCCGGCTATGTGTATATTGCCGATAACACTCACCCACGGGCTTGCCACCGTGCCCGATACTGAATTACCGCCGCCGGCGTTCTTTCCTGCGACGATGCCCTGTTTCACTGCGGTGGATCCCAACTGACTCATCGTCGGTCCCGTCGCAACGGCCGATTCACATTGAACGACATCGCCCGCGGCAAAGATATTCTCGACTTCCTTTCCGTTCCTGTACGGCCTCATGGATTGTGATACGCTGACGCCGCCCAATATTCCTATGTCCAGGTCAAGCATCTTCGGAATTTCCAGGTTAGCGCGCACACCCGTCGCAAGTATGACCATGTCACATTCATACGTCTCATCTCCGGCGGTGATGCTTTTTACGCTGTCGGTACCGTTTATCGAACGCAGAGGCGCATTCAATGCGAATTTTACACCGTACGCGCTCAGATGGTCCTGTGCGACGCCGGCCATATCCTTGTCCGCGATCCTTGGGATCACCTGATCGAGCATCTCAACGACAGTGACATCCTTGCCGTTATTTCTCATTGACAGCGCCATCTCCAGTCCGATGACGCCGCCGCCGGCGATCACGACCTTCTTAGAATCCTTCATCGCTTTTTCTATCTTCTTTCCGTCGTTCAACCTTCGTACCGTAAATACATTTTTCAGCCCTATGCCGCTGACAGGGGGTATGAACACGGTACCGCCTGTTGCTATGATCAACGAATCGTATCCGTACACCTTTCCGGAGGCGGTCACTGTTCTTGAATTTGCATCTGCGTTCGTCACCTTCGTTCTCGTAAGCACGTTGATGTCCCTTTCTTTGGAATAATATGAAGCATCATGCATGATGATGTCATCCCATGTTATCCTGCCGTCAAGCACCCACGGGATGACGCATGGAGAGTATGCAATATACTCATCCTCTGTGATGACGGTGACCTCCGCTTCGGGATCGACCCTTTTGGCGGCGGACGCTGCTGTTAACCCTGCGGCGCCCGAACCTATGACAACGATTCTCTTTACCACGGGCGCACCTATGGGCCGGCGGGATAAAAATCTTTTCCGGAACACAGCATCATTCTGACGTACGTCGACAAAGCGATAACGACCGATCACCGCACAAAGATATTAAACCGCATCGTTGTTCGGAAAGCATGGATAAGAAAAAGGTACCGTCGCAGCCTGAAGCGGTATGGAAGGAAAAGGACATGTCCTCTTCCAAGGCCGTGGATGCAATGGTCATCATATTGAGAACGAACGGGTGCGCATGGTCAAAGAAGGGAGGATGCACAATGTGCGGTTACGCCGGCGCATCGATGAACGGCGTAACATCCGATGATCTGATGAAACAATTGGATGTTGTCAAAGAAAGATACAGCAACGAACCGTTCGTAAAGATATACACGTCGGGAAGTTTCCTCGACGAGAATGAAATTCCGATCGATGTACGCAATGCGGTGCTGAACACATTCAAGGATGCGGAAAGGATACTTTTCGAAAGCAGACCGGAGTTCATTTCAAAGGATGTCCTGAATACGTTGCCGAAGAACGTAACCATTGCACTGGGTCTTGAGAGTTCCAATTGCGAGATACTTTCAAAGAGCATAAGGAAAGGATTTACACCCGAACAAAGCAGAAGTGCAGGCATGATGATAAAGGACGCAGGACTGAAGGTCAGAACATACCTGCTTCTGAAACCGTTATATGTGAGCGAACACGAAGCGATCGAGGATGCGGTATCGTCAGTAAGATTCGCCGACGAGTTCTCCGACGAAATATCCGTGAACCCCGTCAACGTTCAGAAATTCACCTTCGTCGAAAGGATGTGGAAGAAAGGCGAATACCGTCCGCCGTGGATATGGTCGCTGATCGAAGTACTGAAAAGAAGTTCCGCGGTAACAAAAGCAAGGCTGATGTCCTCGCCGTCCGGAGGCGGGACGCAGAGAGGCGTCCACAACTGCGGAGGATGTGATATTGGTGCACTCAACGCGGTGGAACGGTTCTCTTTCTCCCAAAACATAAAAGACCTTGACGTCCATTCATGTGACTGCAGAAGAACGTGGACCGATGCGATGGATTCGGAAATAATGCTGGGAACGGCATCCGACGTCATCAGGGCCACGGACAACGACATGGCGATAGGAAGGTGATACGATGGTGGAATACGACATCAAGAAAGGCTGGAGCAAAGGCATTGAAGGCGATCTTCTGGAAAAGATGATGAAGGAAGTGTTCGGCAACTGCAAAAAGGATGGGGACATGTTAGTATCATCATACGGTGTCCTCACAAGGATAGAAGTGAAACAGTTAAGCAACGCATTGCTGCATGTCGTGACGCAGTCATCCGATGCCAGAGATGACACGCAGATACTGGACACGAAACGTAAACTTAACGTGTTCGTAGAGAAGGCAACAGGATTCGACGCCAAAGCAAGAATGAAAAGGGCGCAGCAGAAGGCGAAGAAAGGCGATATCTGATACATCACAAAGAATGCCGTCTCCTATTCTTCCTATATAGAGGAACAGCATGTTTTAAATACATCCGCTTTATACCATGCCTTCAGATTGAACACGAGATGTTCGACCAGACGCATCGGGCAATGCATACGCAACCCTCATTCATGCTCATGTCGTTTATCGGCATGAAAACGGCGTCACGGTCGTATGTTGAGACGTAGAGATCGAACAAAAGCGCGAGATTAGCGAAGATACTCTCGCAGGCATGTGTTAATATGTCGCAAAGAAGACGTCCCAAGAGGGGGTCAAGAGCGTACGGCCCAAGAAAGCGTGCGCAGTCGCAGACCCCAAGGCTGGATTCGTGGCCCGATATCAGCGGAGCCCCTAAGATCCAGGGTTTTGCCGGTTATAAGGCAGGAATGACGCACGCGTTCATCGTTGATCCGCGTGCGAAGAGCACAACATCCGGAATGGAATTGCAGGTACCCGTAACAGTTCTCGAAGTGCCGCCGATGAAGATCGCAGCCGTGAGAATATACGAGAGCACGATCTACGGCCTGAAGACCGCAGGAGAGGTATGGGCCAATAATTTGGATCAACTTCTCACGAAACGTCTATCCGTTCCGAAGGACCACAGCGAAGCATCGTTCGCAAAGTACGACGGTGTTGACATCGAGGACGTGCGCGTGATAGCGTACACCCAGCCAAAACTCATCAAAGGGGTGCCGAAGAAGGTGCCCGACCTTATGGAACTGAGGATAGGCGGCGGAACGATCGATGATCGTTTAGTATTCGCGAAAGGCATACTCGGTAACGAAGTGGGAATAAATGATTTCGCAGCAGAAGGCGGATTCGTCGATGTTATCGCGGTCACCAAGGGAAAAGGTTTCCAAGGTGTCGTGAAACGTTACGGAACGAAACTGCTCAGTCACAAGAACAGCAAGCACCGCCGCGGAATAGGTAACATAGGTCCGAAGAGACCCGGTTACGTAAGACCGACGGTACCGATGGCCGGACAGATGGGCTACCACCAGAGAACGGAACTCAACAAGAAATTGGTGAAGATAGGTCAAGAAGGTGTGGAGATAACGCCGAAGGGAGGTTTCCTGAATTATGGTGATGTTGTCAACACATACGTACTCGTTCACGGTTCCGTCCCGGGACCGACCAAGAGGCTTGTAAGACTGAGGGATCCGACAAGGAGACCGAAGAGGGTCAGCACCGAAGCGCTGAACATAACATACATTTCAACAGAATCCAAACAGGGGGCCTGAAGATGAAACAAACGAACGTTTACTCAATAAACGGAAAAGTATCAAAGAAAATGGACGTTCCGGGTGTATTCGACACACCTTACAGGCCCGATGTGATAAAGAGAGCGGTCGTCGCAACGGCGTCGAACAAGAGACAGCCGTACGGTCCGTCGCCCGATGCCGGAATAAAGCATTCTGTGAGCACATGGGGGAAAGGACGCGGCACTGCTCGCGTACAGAGGATAAAGGCAGGACGCAAAGCAACGGAATCCCCGAACAACGTATCGGGACGCAGAGCGCATCCGCCGTTACCGGAAAGGATATGGGAAAAGAAGGTCAACAGAAAAGAGCGCATACTTGCGCGCTTCTCCGCAGTGGCCGCGACCGGCGATGCCGATGTCGTAAGGACAAGAGGACATCAGTTCGAAGATAACGTAACATTCCCGATAATAGTAGAAGATAAGATACAGGAGATATCCGTAACGTCAGAAGTAGTTGACGTGTTGGATAAGATAGGACTCGGTTACGATCTCGACCGTGCGAAGTTCGGGACAAAGATACGCGCCGGAAAAGGAAAGATGAGGAACAGGAGATACCGCACACCGGTAAGTATCCTGTTGGTCGTCGCAGACGATGAACAGGCATTGTTCATGGGCGCGTCGAACCTTCCGGGAGTGGAAGTGGCGTCGGTAAAGGGACTGAACGCATCAATACTCGCACCGGGAGGAGATGCCGGCCGGTTGACAGTGTTCAGCGAATCCGCGATAGCGAAGATAGGAGAGTGGTCGCTGTGAAGATGAGCGATGTTCTGATAAAACCGTTCGTCACAGAAAAGGCGATGAACCACCTGTCCGGAACGCCGACACAGAAGTTCAAGGATGGTAATAAGATAGAATTCATCGTTCACCGCGATGCCGACAAACCGGACATCAAAGCGGCGTTCGAAGAACGCTTTGAAGTAAAGGTCGACAAAGTGTGGACAAGAATACAGAAAGATGGTAAGCATGCTATCATAAAACTTGCTGCGGGCTACTCCGCGGAAGAAGTGGGCATGAGAGTAGGGGTCTTCTGAGGTGAGCATATGGGTAAGAGATTGATCACACAGAGAAGAGGCCGCGGAGGTTCGCAGTACAGATCGCCGGGTCACAGACACCTTGATGATGTACGGCTTCCCGCATTCGACGAAGGAAAAGGAACGATCACTGATCTGGTGCACGCACCCGGAAGGACATCGCCTCTCACAGAGGTGACGTTCCGCGGAAAGAAGGATTACCTTCTCGCGGCCGAAGGCGTAAAGGTCGGACAGGAACTGACCGTCGGAAGCGGTGAGATAAGACCAGGGAACATAATGATGCTGTCAAGCATTCCGGAAGGAACGCCGGTGCACAACATAGAAGGCGTTCCCGGGGACGGAGGGAAATATGCAAAGACCGCCGGGACCTCGGCCTCAGTGGTAAGCAGAGGTGAAAAGGTCGTCATATTAATGCCGTCAGGAGCATTGAAAGAGTTCAACCCGCGCTGCCGCGCGGCGATAGGCGTTGTGGCAGGCGGCGGAAGGGACGACAAACCGTTCGCGAAGGCCGGTAAGAAACATCACACGCTGAGATCAAGAAGTAAAGCATACTTCAAGGTCAGCGGTGTGGCGATGAACCCGGTCGACCACCCGCACGGAGGCGGAAGCCACCCGCATGTGGGTAAACCAAGCACAGTAGGAAGAAATGTACCGCCGGGAAGAAAGGTAGGACGCCTCTCTCCTAAGAAAAAGAGTAAGAAGTGATATTAAATGGCCAAATCAAAGATAATAGCAGGCTCGGCAAAAGCCTCAAGGAGAAAGGCCAGGAAGAAGGCGAGCGCGATCCAGGCAAGGAGAAAGAAAGAGTTCATGTTCCGTGGCTTTACCATGGAAGAACTTCTTGCAATGCCTTTCGACGAGGTACTGGAACTCTTGCCGTCCAGGGCCAGAAGGACATACCTGAAAGGTCTGAACTACGAACAGCAGTTACTTTTCGATAAATTAAAAGAATCGGAAGGAGCGGTCAGGACACACCGCAGGGATATCCCCATAATACCGCAGTTCGTCGGAAAGACCGTATCAGTATACAACGGAAAAGAATTCAAGGACGTGGAGATAAAACCGGAAATGATCGGCCACTTTTTGGGAGAGTTCGTTCTCACAAGAAGACCGCCGGTACACTCAGGACCGGGAGTGGGCGCGACGAAATCGTCGAAGTTCATGCCGCTTAAGTAAGGTGATGTGAAATGGCAGGATATACAACAACATCGGATCCGGACACATCGGCCAAAGCCATCGGCAAGGATATGCCGATATCCCCGAAGATGGCAAGAGAGATATGCGGAATGATCCGCGGAAAGAAAGCGGAGACGGCAATAAAGATGCTGGAGGAGGTCATAGACCTCAAGAGACCGGTACCGCTGAAGAGATTCAACAAAAGAGTGTCGCACAAACCGGGAGTAGGTCCCGGAAGGTATCCGCAGAAAGCGGCGAGAGCGATACTGGGCGTTGTTAAGAGCGCTTCATCGAACGCAGAGTACAAAGGACTCAGTTCGGACAGCATGATAATAACGACGATCTCGGCGGCATTAGGCCAGACGATACCCGGGCACATGCCGAGGGCGCACGGCCGTGCAACGCAGTGGGATCAGCAGACAGTGAACATAGAAGTCATACTGGAAGAATTCACGGAGGAGGAGTGAACATGGCATCAGAAAGAAGATTCGTCGCCGAGAACATAAGAAGGGTACTCCTCAAGGAATACCTCATGAAAGAGGTAAGCCGTGCAGGATTCGGAGGTCTGGACGTACAACGCACACCGATGGGAACGCGTGTCGCACTGACGACCGAACGCCCCGGTCTCATAATAGGGCCGCGCGGAAGGACGATAAAAACGTTGACATCGGTGATAGAGGAACGTTTCGGTTTCGAAAATCCGCAGATAGAAGTGATAGAGGTGGAGAATGCGAACCTGAACGCACAGATAATGGCGGAAAAATTGGCATTCTCGCTGGAGAAAGGATGGCACTTCAGAAGGGCAGGACATTCAACGGTAAGAAGGATAATGGACGACGGTGCGATGGGATGTCATATAATCGTCGCCGGTAAGTTATCAGGTCAGAGACACAGAACGGAGAAGTTCAAAAGCGGATTCATAAAGTTCTGCGGTGAACCCAAGATAGAGTTCATGGCAAAAGGTTATGCCGTCGCAAAACTGAAGCAAGGTATCGTTGGCGTCACCGTAGAGATAATGACGCCGAAAGCGAAACTTCCTGCTGACATAACAGTGAAGAACAAGACGGAGATAGCGGAACTTTATCCGGAGATATACAGCAGGATCGAGGCAGGCGCGGCCGCACCTGCGGCGGAGGCCGTTGTTGCGGAGCCTGTTGAAGATATCAAGATCGAAGAGGGGGAACAGTGATATGGCTTTACTGAGCGCCTCTGAGATCAGAGAGATGAGCGCAGACGAGAAGAACCAGAAGCTCAAAGAGCTCAGGAACGACCTTATGCACGAGAGAGGAACGTCATCAATGGGAGGAGCACCCGAGAATCCGGGACTCATCCGCGCACTGAGGACGAACATCGCTCGCATACTGACGGTCCAGAAGGAGGAGGAAGAGAAATAATGGCGGATATTTGCCCCGTATGCGGACTACCCGGCGAACTGTGCATGTGCGAGGAGATCGCGCGTGAGCAACAGGCCGTAAGGATATCGACTGACAGTCGCAGATACGGAAAGACTGTAACGGTAATCGACGGAATAGACGGGAACGACATCGACATCGACGATCTCGCCAAGCAACTGAAATCAAGATGCGCCGCCGGCGGAACGGCAAAGGACGGACGCATCGAACTTCAGGGAGACCATAAGAAAAAGGTGAAGGCCGTTCTGGATGATATGGGATTCCAGACAGAGGTCAGATGAAAATGAAAAGGAGCGATCTCATGAGAATGGAATTCATAGGTTTGGATGTGAACGTAATTTCAAAGGAATGCTACGCAGGAATAAGCGGCGTTCTTCTGGATGAGACAAAGAACACGTTCATCATCGGATCCGCCGGAACGGAGAAGATGGTGCCGAAGAAGGACAATGAGTTCGCTTTCACATACGAAGGAAGCAGATTCGTCATAAAAGGGTCAGAAATACTGCACCGACCAGAGGACAGGATAAAAAAGGTTAGGTGATCACAATGACAGCAAAAATTAAAGACATCGGAATAGACGTCAGCCCTCCAGCGGCAGAATGCAGCGACGCGAACTGTCCGTTCCACGGAAGCCTGCCCGTAAGGGGACAGGTAATAGAGGGAATGGTAGTTTCAGTGAAAATGGACAGGACCGCGGTGGTTGAACGCAAATATCTGAGATATCAGAAGAAATACGAAAGATATGAGAAAAGAACGAGTAAATACTCCGTGCACGCGCCCGCGTGCTTCGGGCTGAAGGCAGGCGACCATGTGAAGATCATGGAATGCCGTCCGATCAGTAAGACAGTATCCTTCGTTATAGTTGAGAAAAGGTGAACGTGATGAAAGGTATTGCCGGAAATCAGACAAAGGGAGTACAGAACGGGACCCGTCTTGACGTCGTGGACAACACAGGCGCCAAGATAATAGAGATAATAACGGTGCCGGGCTACAAAGGCGTTGCCAGAAGAGTACCGTCGGCATCGGTCGGGGATCTCGTCATGGCATCCGTGAAGAAAGGTTCACCGCAGATGAGGAGACAGATCGTCTACGCCGTCATAGTAAGACAAAGGCGCCCGATGAGGCGCCCGGACGGGACGATGATATTCTTTGAGGATAACGCAGCCGTGATAACAACGGAAACGGGAGAAACGAAAGGGACCGATATAAAAGGTCCGGTGGCCAGAGAGGCGGCCGAACGCTGGCCTCGTGTGGCGGCGACGGCGAACATGATAGTGTGAGGTGCTCAGATGGTAACAAGAAGCAGTAAAGCGAGAGTGCAGAGAAAGGCACAGAACAATGCGCCGGCACACATAAAGAGCAGAACAACGGCAGCTCATCTGAGCGCAGATCTCCGTGAGAAGCACGGTACGCGTTCCGTGAGGGTATGCCGCGGCGACACGGTCGTCGTCATAAGAGGGAATGCGGACATAAAAGGCAACGAAGGCAGAGTTATGGAAGTGCTTGCAAAGGACGGCTGTGTGATCGTCGACGGCATAACCGTCAACCAAGCCGACGGAACGGCAGTTGCGCGCCCCGTTCATGCGTCGAACATCGTAATAACGAAATTAGACCTTTCGGACGAGTGGAGAGCGGAGTCCATAGCAAAGAAGAACAAGGAGGCTAAGCAATGAGCACCCAGATGAAGAGACTGGCCGCACCGAGGTCGTGGCCGCTGAAAAGGAAATTGAACGTATGGGTGACCAAACAGTCCCCCGGACCGCACGCAGTCGAACGAAGTCTGCCGGCGGCCGTGGTATTAAGGGATATGCTGAAGGTCTGCGACACGGCCAAGGAAGCAAAGAGGATAATCGGAAATCGTGAGATACTCATTGACGGCAAGCCGTTGAGAAGCCATAAGATGCCGGTAGGCATAATGGATGTTCTTTCGATACCTAAGATGAAGAAGAACTACAGAATGTTGCTCACTGACAAAGGTAAGTTAACACTCGTGGAAATATCAGAAGCGGAAGCAAAATGGAAACTCTGCAGACTGGAGAACAAGACAACGGTCAGCGGAGGAAAGATACAGATGAATCTGCATGACGGAAGGAACATAATCGCCGGTAACAAACAATACAGAACGGGCGACGTCCTTAAACTGGACCTGCAGGCGAAGAAGGTATCGGAAGCATTCCCGCTTGCGCCCGGTTCGTTGGCGATGATAACCGACGGACCGCATGCCGGCAGGACCGCAGTGATATCGGAATACATTGTGACGAGAGGTCCGTCAGAGAATATCGTGAAATTCGAGGACGGTACTGAAACGGTGAAGAAACATGTGTTCGTCATAGGCGTGAAGAAAGCATCGATCAAAATGCCGGAGGTGAGCGAATGAACGCAATGAGAGATCCGCGCGTTGAGAAGGTCGTCGTCAACATAGGAGTAGGCGAGGCCGGCGAAAGATTGGTGAAAGCGCAAAAGGTAATTGAGATGGTCACCGGTCAGAAGTCCGTGCAGACGATATCCAGAACAATAAACAGAGATCTGGCGATACGCAAGGGAATGCCGCTCGGCTGTAAAGTGACATTGAGAGGCGAGAACGCGGAAGAATTCCTGAACAAGGCGCTTGACATAAGGGAGCGCAGAATTCCCGTATACTCGTTCGACAAAGAAGGGAACATGTCCTTCGGGATCGCAGATTACACAGATTTCCCGGGAATGAAATACGATCCGGAGATAGGTATATTCGGAATGGACGTAAGTGTCGTTCTCAGAAGAGCGGGGAACCGTGTGACACAGCGCTCGATACTCAGAAGGCGCCTTCCCAAAGGTCACAGGATGGACCGCGGCGAAGCGATAGAGTTCATGAGGAACGGGTTCAGCGTAGAGGTGGTCGAATGAAGCCGAAGAAAGAGTTCGGAAGGATCAAAGGCTGCACAAGGTGCGGCCGCAGAAGAGGGATCATCAGAAGATACGGGATGCATCTTTGCCGCCAGTGCTTCAGAGATATGGCACCCGAACTGGGGTTCAAGAAGTATTCGTGAGGTGATACAAGATGCAAATCGATCCATTAAATGATGCGATGTCCGTGATGAAGAATGCCTCTTCCATAGGAAAGAGCGAGTGTTCCGTGAGTCCCTCGTCAAAACTTATAGGCCGTGTGCTTAAAGTGATGCAGGACCACGGGTACATAGACCAATTCGAATACATCGAGGACGGCCGCGCGGGGAAGTTCCGCGTGGCAATGAAAGGAGCGATCAATAACTGCGGCGTAATAAAGCCCAGATATTCGGTCAAAGTGAACGATCTTGAAAAATTTGAAGCAAGATTCTTGCCGGCGCAGGACTTCGGTGTCCTGATAATTAGCACAACGGAAGGTGTGATAACACATACCCGCGCTAAGGAACTGGGCATCGGCGGAAAGCTTCTGGCATATGTATATTGAGGGAAACAGATGACAATAGCAGGGAAAATCGAAAGCACCATCGCCATCCCCGGCGGTGTTTCCGTCTCAACGGACGGGAACATTCTGAAGGTCAAAGGACCGAAGGGTGAACTGAGCAGAAACTTCGCGCACCCCCGCGTAAAGATAGTCATCGGAGAAGGAAAGGTGACGGTCATCAGCGAATATCCCAGGATAAAGGAAAAAGCGATGGTCGGTACCTATCTGGCGCACCTGAGGAACATGTTCCGCGGTGTTACGGAAGGTTACACATACCACATGAAAGTGGTATTCTCACACTTCCCGATGAAGGTTGCCGTCAAAGGCACGCAAGTGCAGATAGACAACTACATGGGCGGAAAGGACCCGAGACTGGCGGACATCGTCGGCCAGACGACCGTGAAGGTGAACGGCGCCGATATAACGATATCGGGAAATGACATAGAGGCGTGCGGACAGACCGCAGCGAACATCGAGAAAGCAACCTCGAGAAGAGGATTTGACAGAAGGATATTCCAAGACGGGATATACATTACCGAAAGGTCGCACAAGGTGAGAGAATGAGCGTCAAAGCATTGAAAGAACTTCCGGGAATAAAGGAAGAGCACATGCCGCAACTCGCTGAGATGGGAATAAAGAGCGTTGCCGATATGAAGAAGGCGCTCAGCGACGAAGCGAAGGTCAAGGAAATGGTCAAGGCGCTCTCGGGCGTCGGTCCCAAGACCGTCGACAAATGGAAAGCAGATCTTGAAGGCATCGACGCGGAAAAAGAGGTAAAGGAACAGCCTGTTGCGAAACCGGTCATCACGGAAACGGATGAATACGAAGTGAAGGCGAAACCGGAACTGAGTGACGAGACAGAGGACGCACTCGCGAAGAGGGCGCTCATAAACGGCAAAAGACCGGCATTCAAGAGACAGGAATGGTTCAGATACCCGAAACTGGGAGAGAAATGGAGACGCCCCAAAGGATTGCATTCGAAGATGAAAAGGAACCTTAAACGCAGACCCCCGGTCGTAGACATCGGATTCAGAGGTCCTGCGTTGGCAAGAGGACTGCACCCGTCGGGATTCGAGGAGAAGCTTGTGTTCACGGTCGATGAACTGAACGGCGTCGATCCGAAGACGCAGGCGGTACGCATCGGTGCGTCCGTAGGAACGAAGAAAAGGATACAGATAGAGGACAAGGCCTTTGAATTAGGGATAAGAGTTCTCAACAGGATGGTGTGAACATGGATCTCAGCAATCAGAGAAGAATGGCGGCGGAGGTCCTCAAATGCGGTGAGAACCGTGTTTGGATAGATCCCGAAAGAGCGGAAGAGGCGGCAGAGTGCATAACACGCGCTGACGTGAGAACGGCAGTTGCATCCGGCCTCATTGCGGCGAAGCCGAAGAAAGGTATATCCAAGGCAAGGGTAAGATACAACCTTAACCAGAAGGCGAAAGGCAAACGCAAAGGTCCCGGAAGCAGAAAAGGTACCGACAACGCACGTGTCCCTGATAAAAGAAGGTGGATATCCATCATCAGGCCGATACGCGACGAACTGAAGAAATTAAGGGACGAAGGAAAGATAACACCTTCCGTTTATCGTATATACTACCGTAAGGCAAAGGGCGGCGCATACAAGAGCCGCAGGAACATCAGGCAGCATATGATATCCGAAGGACATTTGAAGGAGGAGATCTGATGGCGACAGGACCCAGATACAAGGTACCGTTCCGAAGAAGAAGAGAGAACCGGACGGACTACTACATAAGAAAGAAACTGCTGTCAAGCGGCGAGATGAGGGCGGTCGTAAGAAGATCGTCCAAGAATGTGAACATACAGTTCGCAAAATTCGGGATGGAAGGCGATTCCATAGCGGTATCGACAACATCCATGGAACTGAAAGCACTGGGATGGGAGCATTCATGCTCGAACATACCGGCCGCATATCTCACAGGATATCTGGCAGGCAAGAAGGCAGTGAAAGCAGGCATTGAGTATGCGGTACTGGACATAGGCATGCAGACACCCTCCAAAGGTGCTGTGCTGTTCGCCGCGGCGGCAGGAATGATCGACGCAGGCGTCGAGATACCGCATGGTGACGTACTTCCGTCAGAGGAAAGACTCAACGGTGCGCATATCAGCGATATCATCGCAGGATCCGCGGAAGCGGTGAAGGCGGCCATCGACGGGAAACCGAAAGCGGTCGCGGCAAAAGCAAAGAAGGCGGAAGCACCCGCAGAAGAAAAGAAACCTGCGAAAGCAAAGAAAGCAGAACCTGCTGCGGAGAAGACCGTAAAGGCAAAGCCTGCGGAAGTTGCGGAAAAGAAGCCAGCGAAAGCAAAGAA
>WQXR01000021.1 GCA_009784745.1 Methanomassiliicoccaceae archaeon
TACGATATTATATCGTATGGCGCCTATCCCGACTGTTCTTGCGATCTCTCTCATCTTCTCTTCCGGAAGATCCTCCCTTCTCTTCTTTATCTCGCCGTATGCGTATTCCGTTGATTCGTCGATCAGATCATCCAAGTAAACAACAACACCTTTTCTCGTGGACATCTTTCCTTCCGGAAGTGAAACGAACGAATAGAACATCGGTTCCGGTATCTTCGGGGACGACAATATCTGCAATGCGCATATCAGTTGCTTGCTCCCTAATTTCTGATCCTCGCCCAGTACGCCGATCACTCTGTCGTATCGTGACAGTTTATCACGATGATACGCAATATCACGAGTCGTGTATAACGTTGTTCCGTCGTTCCTTGTGAACATGAACTTCTTGTTCATTCCGTGCACACCGAACTCTTCCAGATCTAAGAACCATGCACCGTTATCTTCCTGTCCTGCATATTTTGAAAGCTTTAATTCTTCAACGGAACGTTTAGCATCACCGTTCACGATGTATTTTGATTCCCAGGTGTAGACGTCCAATTCAACGCCTATTGCGCTTAAAGTTTCTTTAAGTCCGTTGAGCATCATTTCCGTTGTTCTTCTTACTTTTGATATTACTTCCTCATCGCCGCTCTCGAATCTTCTCAGCATTGATGATATCTCTTCTGATACGTTCTTGTCGGATTCGGCGATCTTGTTCGCCAAACGGTAGAATGATACCATTTTATGGTCCGTCTTCTCACGATCCGCCTTTTCAACCTCATCTTCAGAGATGTTGTTTATTCCCCATGTCAATATCACAACTTGCTTTCCGACGTCGTTGACGTAGTATTCCGTTGTTACGTCGTAGCCGCACATGGTCAGGCATCTTGCTAAAGTATCGCCTATTATCGGATTCCTTGCTCTTCCCACATGTATCGGTCCCGTGGGATTGGTTGACGTGTGTTCCAAATTGATCTTTTTATTCTTTTTCGGAAGACATCCGTAATTCTCTTTCTTTTCAAGTATCTCATTTATCGTTCCGTTTATGAGTGATCTCTTGTCCATAATAAAGTTCAGGTATCCGTTCAATGCCTGCACGGAAGATATCATTCCTTTTGCGGAGATCGAATTTGCAAGATCGGCGGCAATGTCTGCAGGAGATCTTTTCATTGCCTTCGATAAAGTAAAACAGGGAACGGCCAGATCATACGCGTCCGTTGACGGTATCTCTATATCGAAAACATCATTGTGCCCAGCTTTCAACAATGCTTCTTTCACAACGTTCCTGACATTCTCTCTGAACTCGTCCATTACGCCCATTTTATTCACACTCTGTATCTGAGTATCGCTGCCATACCGCCGAATGCCTTCATGAGCATCTCACCCTCTTCCGAGTCGGCGCTTATTATTTCGACCGTCGTTCCGAACTGATCCGCAAGTTCGAAGAAATCGTCTACGATATCTATGTCGTTAACAATTTCGGCCTGAGATCCGCACTCTCTGCATTCTTCCTTGTCCGGTGATGCTGACGATGTGTATGCATATCCGTGTCCGTTCGGACATTTTACGTATATTCTGCGTTTGTTCAGATCTTCCGACAAAAGAATTACGTCCGCTGCGCCCGCATTCGTCGCATTGCGTACCACTTCCTCACCGTACGCGGATAATCCGCCGTCGATGTTCCTTATTTCTGTCAGCAATTTTTGTATCAATTCTTTTTCGTGCATTAATTCTATGTCCACGATAGATGATCTTGCGTTCTCAACTAGTTCCTTCAGGCCGTACTCATCTGTGTAACCGGTGTCAAAAGTGTCCACCACCTTTTTCTGAAGTTCGTGGTGAAGATATCCTTCTTTAACGAAGTAATCCTTTGTTGCTCCCGGTCCGCCTATCAGGAGACCTATCATCTCTTCTCTGTTGAGGAATGCTTCTGTCGCATTATCTGCTATTTTCTTGAAGAATTCATGTGCCGCCAATTCAATTAATCTTTCGAAACGTTGCGCGGACTGTCCTCCCTGTCTGTGCTTTCTCGGCACCATTGAATCAAAATTCTTTATCGGCACGACCTTGCTTCCTGTCAGCAGACCCAATGTCGCTTCGCTCCTGTCCATTGTTATGAGGCCGTACGTCTTCTTATCCTGTAACATTCCAAGCAACGGTTCCGTATAGAACTGGGAATCACATCTGTAAAAGAACGTTGTCACTGTTTCCGGAGGTTCCAGTACATATTGCACCATTCTCGTCTGATCCCCTGCTCTTGGGATTTCCCCGCAGAAAATGACCAGACCGTTGGGCGGTGCCGACTTGTAAGTTCTTAATCTGGACATTATTGAATCTATTGCGCCCTGAACATTCTTCATCGTTGATTTCGATTTTATGTTCGAAGATTGGGAATATTCATTCCTTAAGTATGCTGTTACATCAAATATCTGTTTTGACGGCGGAATGTAAACAGATATCAATTCTGTGCCCCTTCCTCTCAGGTCGACTATCGTCTGCATAGCCTTCTTGAAATCGTACCTCGCTTTTTCCGTTGAACTTCGCTCATCCATGCAAAATCGACCTATGGGTTTTTAAGAGGGAGAATGCCTCCTGTAATAAAAGTATTGGTGGTTATCGTGGAAAAAGTCGTAGTTTCGATAGGCGGTTCGATCCTTATACCGGATGATCGTGACAGTGTGTTCATAAAAGAACTTGCATCTGTTCTGAAGGAACTTTCTGTTAATGTTAATATGGTCATCGTATGCGGCGGAGGGAAGATAGCAAGGTATTACACCAACACCGGAAAAGAATTGGGCGGAACGACGGAACAGCGCGATATTTTGGGAATTGGTGCTACTCGGCTCAATGCTGAATTGTTAAGGATCGCATTAGGAAATGATGCGTTCGACGGCATTCCGGAAAATGCGAAGGATGCTGCGGCTGCTTTCGGAAAAGGTAAGATCGTCGTCATGGGGGGTACGTCGCCCGGTCACACAACAGATGCGGTCGCCGCGGAAGTTGCCGGTCTGATCGGATGCAGGAGGATAATAAACGCCACATCCGTTGATGCCGTTTATTCCGATGATCCGAAAAAGGACAGGAATGCGGAACGCTTCGCTGAACTTACTATCGAGGAATTGAGTAAGATCGTCTACGATGAGCACGATGCCGGCCGTTCATCCGTGTTCGATCCCGTTGGTGTGAAGATCGCTATGCGTGACCGTATCAACATTTTGGTCGTTAACGGCCGCGATCTTGACGAGATGAGAAATGCCATTCTCGGTAACAAAATAAAAGGCACCGTGATCCGAAGTTAGGATCGTTCAACGCATCTCGTAAGACACTTTGGATCGATGACCTCAATATTGCATGATGTCACCGCATCCGTGACACGTCTTGCAGTATCGCTTTTCATAGACCTTTTGTGTATGTATGCTAACTTTGTACAACTGTTCTTTGCAGCATCATCTATGATACGTGCCAGTTCCTCATTATTGACATCCTTGTACGCGTATTCCGGTATCATGTGACCAAAATTGATCTCATACGTTGCAGCCACTTCCGTGAACCTCGGCGCGTAATGTCCGCCGCCTATTCCGATCACTGACGGAAAATTCTTTTCTTCACAATTTAAGATCGAATCGGCAATGATGTCCGCCGCTTCTGTGTTGTTCCATTGCGCCTCGCTGCTCCCTATCTCTATGAACGTTGCCGGTATCCCGACGTACGGGCCGTGGTGCGTCACTTCAAAGGATGCCTGAAATGAAGATATGTTCGATGTCATCATCATACGCAGCATAGCGGTCATCGTCGCCGGTGATGCTTTTGTCAGCGTTCTCGGTCTTCCTCCTAATTCGGCATCATTGAAATTTCCTATCGGATGTACGGTAAGCGTCGGTATCCCGGATGAGGAACGGTGTCTTGAAAGGAATATTATCTCCTTTGCATCAATTCCCGCCTCCTTTACTTTTGTTTCAACATTTTCCGCATATATGTGCATCTCCGGTATCGTCATTATTACTATATCGTCGCTGAAAAGAAGTTCGCCTTCCGGTTCCCATTCCTTAGTCCTGATAAGTGAATCCTTTATGTTCACGGATGCTGTGTCCGCGGCGCTGCACAGAAGGAGTTTGTACCTCATTGCAACACAATGAGAGATGATGCTTATATTTAATTGCAGTATACTTAAGTATATTTTATATACCATAATCGTCAATTCCCATCCGATGACAGCGCTGACGATCGCAGAGAGGATAATGTTGCATTTGAGCAGATACGAACTTGCGGATGAGAGCGAATTCAATATCAATTGGGACCTTACGCAGGATGGTATCGCCTCATCTCTCCGGATATCGAGAGCGCACGGTTCCATCGAACTGAAAAAATTGAAGGAAAGCGGAAAGATAGACGAACGCCATGGACATGTCAAAGGCGGCAAAGCGAGAAAGAAATCATATCATCTTACGCCTGTCGGAATGGATCAAGCGAAACGTATCAAGGTCTATGCGGAAAAAGAAGGAATAGACATAATGCCTCTTCTGGATCTGAAAAGATGCGATCCCTGTAAATTATGGAGTTCTGTTGATGAAGAACACCGTGATGCTTTGGGATTGGCGTGCGTATTGCGCTGTTCCGTTCCGAGAACGGATCTGCCGGATGCACCGAAGAATGTTATTCCTTCTGACATGAACGGAATGACCTCGCTTAGTGATGTTGTCAAGAAGAATGTTCTCGGTGTTGCCGATCCCGAACGGATAAGAGGATGGCACAGCACCGCAGCCGATCTTTGGCTGGATAAGAACAATGTGCGCGAGCGCCTTTACCATCTTATCTGTGCCGAACGCGTAAAAGATGCATGCAGGCTCATCATGAACGAAAAAGAAACACTACTGAACGACGTGGACGATGACATCTCATCCGTACTGTCAAAACTCAATGACATTCCGGAAAGATATTTCATCGATGTCATTTCCGTAAAGATCACGGGTGCGGTCAAGGCCTGTGACACAGTATCCGCAAAAACAATGATAGCCTTATTGAAAGAAAAGAATGAGGAACTCGGCCTTTTGTATTCCGCTGACCTTGAAATGAGAAAAGGTAACAACCTTGATGCGCTGGATATCATCAGAGGAATGAAAATTACGAACACGTTCGAAACTGATATCCGAGCCGCTTGCGCGCTCGGCCGTCTCGGAAAACAAAAGGAAGCGACGGACATCCTGATGAGAATGAAAGAGCGGATGATCGCATCCGGAACGGTGGACGGGCTTGATCGCGTATACATGCAGATGGCCGATGTCGCTGCTGCGTCGGGTGATCATGATTCATCAATTCGTTATTTGACAAAGGCGCTGAGCGTCACGACCGAAAGCGGAAGAAGGAAAGTTTACGGACTGCTTTCAATATCCTATGATGCGACCGGAATGAAAGAAAAGGCTGCCGAGTGTTTCGCAAGATCACATTGATCGCAATATCAGAATATCGTGTTCTTTTTCAGAAGGTCTATGTCACTTACATAAAGATCACGTATATCCTTTATGTTCCATTTCAGCATCGCCAGTCTTTCGAAACCGAATCCCCATGCCAACACAGGATGCTTAACATTGAACGGCGCCGTAACTTCGGGCCTGAATATCCCCGCACCGCCGAGTTCCATCCACTTGCCGTTGAAATATACCTCTATCTCAAGTGACGGTTCCGTATACGGGAAGTATGCAGGCCTTATACGTATCTTATCGAAGCCCATCATCCCGTAGAATCCTTTTACCAATGATATGAGCATGTCGAAATCTCCGTTCTCGTCTATCATTATGCCTTCTATCTGCGTGAATTCCGGTAAGTGAGTTGCGTCTATGGATTCGTTCCTGAATATCCTTGATAAGGAGAACACCTTTGCCGGCGGTTCCGGATGTTCCGATATGTACTTTATTGTGTTCACCGTAGTGTGCGTTCTGAGCAGGGCCTGTTCTGCTTTTTCCAATGACCATGGACCGCCCCAGCCTGTTGATCCTGTGGCACCGCCGTTCTCGTGTATCTTTTTCACTTTGTTCACGAGTTCTTTATCTTTTACGCGTATCGATGAGGGTTCCTGCAGATAGAACGTGTCTTGGAGATCCCTCGCGGGATGATCCTGCGGCGTGAAGAGAACATCCAGATTCCAGAATGCCGGCTGTACGTATTCCTCATCGATCTCGGTGAAACCCATCTGCACGAATATGTTTCGTATCTCGTCGGCAAGTCTTGAGAGCGGATGTTTCTTTGCCGGATATAAGGAAGGTGCGAACGTGTGCACATCATATCTTCTGAATTCCGCATCTTTCCATTTTCCGCTTTGTATCAGTTCAACGGTAAGTTGTGATATGTCCTCCGTCAGTTCTATGCCTTCCGAAGCGACCTTTTTTCCTTCCTCAGTAAGCGATATCTTCCGTACCGTTGTTATCTTCTCTTCAATTATGCCTTGGCGTCCTCTGAGGTCCCTGATAACATTCGGGTCGGCGTCCTTTTCCTCTATCCCGTTGCTCTGCATCTTTTGCAGAAGTTCTTCGTCTGACATTTTTCCATTCAGTTGCTTTTTTCCTGCTTCAGTGAGGGATATTATCTTCTGATCTCCGATCTTTGATATATCTGCCAGTCCCTTTTTCTTAAGCCAGCCTATTGCTATCTTATCGTCACCGTTCGGAAGTTCGGCCGCAAGTTCCGCGAGATCGAGCGCTCCGCCGTTCTTATCGATGATTATCAGCGCTCTGCGTTCCTGTAATCCTTTCTCAATTATTTTTGCATCGGCAATAACATAACGTTTGGAGGATGTCTCATCTATTGACGCCAGACCTTTGGATGAGAGCCATGATGCTGCGCCCATCACTTCGACTTCCAATTCAAATCTTTTCTTTTCGATAAGATCCTGCGGAGACGATGTTCCGAGGTCGTTCAATGCTATCAGCAACTTCTTTTCATTGAAACTTAGATTCTCCATCAGATCACCACTTGAAACCTTCGAATGTCATATCTCCGATGACATCTTTCGCTTTTTCTCTCTTTTCCTGATGTTTTTCAAGGAATACGTTTATCTTTTCTGTTAATGCAACTTTGCATTCACCGCACAATATCTCGCCGTTCCTGCATCTTTCCGTGAGTTCGTTCAATTTTTTATCGTCATCTTCGAATAAATAATAATTATATTTGAACACGGCACACACTTCCGGATTGCCGCCCTTGACTCTTTGTTCTTCGACGGAAACACAACCGCCGGTGAATGCCTTTCCCACTTTCTTCTTAACTTCCTTGTTACTGTCTGTGGTGTATATCGTTGCCGTCGGATCGGATGATGACATCTTATCGGAACCGCTCAATCCGGGGAACATCTTGCAATAGATCTGACTCGGTTTTGTGTATCCGATGCTTAACGCAACATCCCTGCATGCCCTGAAATGAGGATCTTGGTCAATGCCGCACGGTATCAGACACGGAATGTTGCGGCTGGCCATTTCCGATGCCAGGAATGCCGGTGCGGCCTGCATCGATGTGTAAAATATTGAACCTATGTTCGTTGTATTGTCAAATCCGAAAACTGCTTTAGCGGTCGAGAAGTTTATCTTCTTTGCAACTTTTAACGCGATCGGATATAACGTTCTGACATTTTCCGTGTCTAGGATTATTTTCGTTCTTTTTGTATCGAACCCCAACGCTATCATGTCCAAAGCGTTCTCGTACGCCATCTTTCTCGTTTCGCCGAGTGATGCGTCCTGTTTGAATAAGAATTTCTCATCGTCAGTGAATTGAAATAACATATCAACATTGAACGTATCCTGCATCCATTTGTTGAACATCCACGGCATTATATGTCCCAGATGTGTATTCCCTGACGGTCCTCTTCCCGTATACAGCACAAATTTGTTTCCCTTTTCGTATTCATCGAATATTGTATTCATATCACGATGCGAATAGAATATCCTGCGGCGGAGCATCATGTGCAGTTTTCCGTACCTTTCGAACCTTGACAGTAATTCATCATCTATCTGCGTCGTTCCGAAACGTTCCGCCAGAAGATCGTAATCAATATCTCCCGTCACTTCCCACGGCGTTACCTTGAAATCTTCGGCCATTTGAATATCGGGTCTCGTAATGGGTGCTGTTCTTAATTACTTTTCTTATATGCACTCGTCAATTCACGTTACGGAGCATACAATATTCTTATTAACGGAAATGCGTTCCGCTGTTCTATGTGGAAGATATTGGGTTCCGATGCGATGTATCTCGAATTCGCGGATGTTTGGAGAAAAAGGATATCCGAGATCGTTTCGAACGGAAAGAGATTCAACGATCTGATGAAGAACGCGGATGTTCTGTACATAATGAATGGTGCAACTGAAGAACACACGTTCATGGTTCAGTTACCTGAATCGCTTTCTCCCGACGACGTACAGTTCCTTGCGGACGAGATACTGAATGTCGCCAGAACATACGAACATCCGTTCGTTACGCTTAACGACGAACGGGAAAAATGTCAGGTCATATTCACAACCGAAAAAGAACCGGAGATACTCGGTCTGGATAAAGCGGAAGGAATTTCCGCAGGTGCAGTATTCCAGCCGATAATCGAGGGATGGGGCGGAAAGGGAAGACAAGAACCTTTTATGTAAAAAATGGTCGACAACACGAATAAACGGCGAATAATTCATGTAAATGAAGTTGCATGTACCTATCGGGATGCACATGAACGGAACGACATCGGATGAACTTAAGCCTGTACTGAAGGCATGGAGCATCATGTTCGGCGCACTGTTCATGCCCGGTATATTCTCACGCATGGTGTACGACCCTACGGGATCCAAAGATCAGATAACCCAGTTCTTCGTTGATGCCAATATTGCGCTTGTACTGCTCCTGTTCATGATCTTTGCATTACCGATATTATGGTTCATCGACAAATGGTTCGGCATCATACCGTCGAGCGTTCAATGCTACATTATGATATTCTTATCATTAGGCATATCATGGCTGGCCGGCTATATCGCAATGGGCGCTCCGCTGATGTCTGCCGTTCTTTTTGCGTTCGCCGTAGGTGTTGTTACCATTACCATAGTAAAACGTTTCGCGTGGTATGTTGACGATCTTAAGATATTTTCCCTCATCGCTTCCAGATGATGTTACCGATGTAAATTCAATATATCAGAACTCAAGGTCCGTATCTCTTTCCGGAGTTCCAGGCATCTCATCTGTCTCCGATGATATGTCCGTTAATTCCATATCTATCTTTACAGGTCTGAATATCTTCCATTTCGTTACCGCATCATCGACGAACTCGCTTTCAAAAAATGTGTAAAATATTACGCACGAAACGGCCACTACGATGATGTTGAATATCACGGACGCGGCTATGAAGCCGAGCACGGCGATAACACTTATCGTGTTCAATGCAACGAGAATGAACACCGCTACTGCGAACACAGGTATCGCCATACGCCTCAATGTTTCCGTTGCGCCTTTGTATACGGAGAAATCACGATAATTTGTTGTTATTCTCACATTCAGCGATTTGAACGGTGTCCACGGTAACACGAGAAGCGGAATGAACATTATCAGTGAGAATACAAAGATCGGCGCTTCGTATAGTTTTATGTTGCCCATGAACGCCGGATTTAAGGATAGATATATCCACATCGCGATGCCGACCATGAATGCGAACGATATCGTTCCGAGCATCTCTCTTGCCGGTATTCCGGACCTTTTCAGGTTGTGGTCCATCGTTATGTTCCTTGTATCAATATTCGGAGGGATATTGAATGCGAATATCACCAGTCTGTCCCATAATGATAGCTTTTCCCTTATGTTCACATATTCCACCGTTGAGATCACTGAAAAGAATACTATTCTTTGTAATGCCACCGATACTGCCACAATACCGGCGCACCCTATCAGCAGGAACGCAACGAAGAACGGGACCATTATGTGCATATCCGCGAAGAACAATACCGTCGGCACCGCTAACGCTGCGATAAGCGTTTTCCACATTCCGGAATGCACATATGTTATCAGCCCCGTTATCAGGAACGGAGCGGCCAGCAGCATCAGGGCGGCCGATGTTTCCACCGTTCTTGTGTAGATCAAAGCATATGTGGCAATTGCGCATGCTGCTAATGATATCAAAAATATCATGAGCATCGTCTTGTCCTCTCCCCTTACCAAAGAGAGTTCGGAAACGTGCGCGTTCCGTTTTATGAATTTTTCTTTCATTCCGTCCATACTTTAACTTCCGGTTCCGCTTTATCTCCTCTGAATATCCCGAGAAATAACGTCAGCGTCTCTTTCTTTGTCAATTCAAATGGGCCTATCGTGTCGCTGAGTATCGATTCTTTGAATTTAATACATTTACCGCCGCTGTCAGACATTGCCATGTCTATCGGTCTGTCTGAAATTATCGATACGAACAACTTTTTCCCTTTTTTCACTTCTATCGGAAATGTCTTTACATTCCGGTATGCACCGTCCGCCGTTATATCAAATTCTCCGATGGAAAATTTTTCATGGAAGAGGATCTTTGCTGACAGCGGACATCACCCTGATGTTAATGACGAACGCTTAAATATATGCTTTCTTCCGAATGTCTTTGTAACTTCACGATACGCTGTTCGTATTCACGTGTGTATCTGATCTTCCGGAAGTTCCATGTCAGTTGAGAATTTCCACATTTTCGGATATTTTCCGGCATCCATAAGGACCCTTGTCACGCTTACCGCTTTGCCTTGAGATGTTGCCATTATCTTTTGCGATGACATCATCATCGTTCCCAATGCTACGAGTTCACCACGCGCGGTCATCAGAGCAACGAGAGCATTCTTTCTTATTTCCTCGTCAAGCATGTGGATGCCTTGAACATTAAGATCTGCACCGTGGCATATCGCGTCCACTGCGCTTGCTTTGAGTATTATCTTCGGTAACGGATCTGCAAGAATTTCCATCGGCCTTATGATGCATCGTATCCACTCCTCCCGTCCGTTCTGCTGCCAGAATATGTACGAGTCCTTTATATCAAAAAGCGAAGTTGCGTCTCTCTCATTCATTGCGCCGGATCTTGTCCGTCTCAGTTCTATCATGTTGGCGCCGGATCCGAGTGCTTCGCCGATGTCGATGCAAAGTGTTCTTATGTACGTACCGGCGTCGCAGGAGACAGTGAAAAGAATGTCCCTTCCGGATATGTCCATTATTTTAAGTTCGGATATCGTTCTTATTCGGAGCTGCCTTTTTACCGCCGACCTCACCGGCGGAAATTGATAGATCTTTCCTTCAAAGTTCTTCATCACTTTTCTTATCTTTTCTTCGTCACGGTCGTGATGCAACCTCATGAGACAAACATATTCTTTATCGGATGACAGAACAAGATCGGTAAGTCTTACTGCCTTGCCTAGACATAACGGAAGGACTCCGGACACATTCGGATCGAGTGTGCCTCCGTGACCTATTTTCTTTACGGCCAGCGAATCCTTTGCCCACGCTGTTGCCTGGTGCGATGTCGGTCCCGCAGGTTTGTCTAATATCACGACGCCTGCTTCAAGCAATTCGCCGATGCTCCTGTCCGACGGTCTTTTGCCCCAGCGGTCCTTTATCGCATCTGCGTCCTTTATCATCATGCGTTCACGTCCATTGCTTTTAGTATTTCTTTTACTACTTCGTTCGGATCTTTGTCATCTGTGTTCACGATAATATCGTAAACGCTTGTATCATTGATATCGATGCCGTAATACTGCAGATATCTTTTTCCTTCCGACGCCTCTCTTTCCAATGTCGTTGCGTATGCCTGTTCCAACGTTTCGTTGTCCCTTGCGCCTATTCTCGCAACCCTTATCTCAGGACTTGCGTTCAGATATATCTTGAATGCGGGTATGCTGTTCCTTGACAACATGTAAGCAGAAAGTCTCGATTCCAAGATGATATTGTCGTTCTCTCTTGCTATCTTCAATATTCTGGAGTCTATCATCTCATCTATGGACGGATCCTTTTCTGCGATCTCGCCGAGTTCCGATAACGTCATCTTCCGTTCGGCGGCGATCTCTCTGAAAATGTTTCCAAAAACGACCGCTTTCAGTGAAAGGATATCAGAAAGTTCTCTGCATACGGTCGTCTTTCCCGATCCGGGCGGCCCGCTTATGGTTATTCTCATGTCGATGCGTCTATCTCCGCTAAACGCTTTGAGAACTTATACCATCGTATCAGTCTGCCGAGTATCTGCGCGAATGGTATCGTTATCAGCATGTATACGAATATCCATATCGGGAATATCCCTGCCCAATAATCACCTGCGAGGTCCGACGTGCCCCATGGTATCGTTATTACCGTTGAAACGGCGTCATTCGTTACGAAGAAATGGAGCCACGCAAATATGGGGATTATGATAAGCATCGTCAACGGCATTGTCTTCATCATCGACATGCTTGATTCCATCGATTTGGACATCATTTCGCTCTGAATTTCCGTCAGCTTCTTTATTTTATAGAGATTATTCTCTATCCTTGCTTTACGGAGTTCGGCATTGAACGCGGCCATTTCCTTCTGAGAGCGTGTCTGTTTCATCGTATCCGTCATTAACGTCCTTATTATCGTGCTGGCGCTCATCATCATCATTGCCGTTATCACGAGCGTTACAACAATATGCTCCCCACCGAGACCCAGCACCGGATACAGAACGATGTCCAATGCGCTTCCGACCTGATCCCTGAACATCATTATTCCCAATACCAGCATCAGGGATATCATCATCCAGACCATCTGCGACGATTGTTTCTTGTTGCCTTGTTCAGCCATTTCAATCCTCTCCGAAGAATCCTCTCATGACAGGATGCATCTCCATCATCTGCTCACGGCCCATCGCTTCATAGAATTGTATCAGAATTCCCACTGTCAGAAGAACACCCGTACCGGATGCATTACCCGTTGTTCCTATCAGATCCGCTCCGGCGGCCAATGCACCGACTATTGCTCCTGACAATACTGTCACGATCGGTATATAACGATCTAACACCCTTCTCAGAACGCGTGGATCCCTTCTGAATCCCGGTATCTGCATACCGCTCTTCTGTATCTGGTTCGCAACTGATTCAGCACCCATATTGGTGGTCGATATCCAGAACTTTGCGAACATTATCGCACCCAATACCATCACAGTGAAGTAAATTATCACATGCATCAGATGCTGTATCGGGCCGTGCATACCGTCCCCGTAACTGCTGGGATCGATTATCGGCAATAACCATGATGTCAATCCCGTCGGGGCGCTCACGTACCACGCGAAGCCTCCGGCTGCGTGCGTCGCTCCCGCCTCAAAGTAACCTATCAGATCATTATGACCAATGAACGGGATACTGCTTAGCGCCGGATTCGTATAGAACAGCAGCGCGAACATGCTTATGTTTGCGAGCAACGCGGCCATCAATATTACCGGAATGTTGCTTGCGTAGATCAATTTTATCGGGTATCGACCTCTCGCACCCCTTGCGGAACCGTGTGATAACGGTAACTCGATACGAGTGGACTCCAGATACGCGACTATCATGAATATGACTATAGTTCCCACTAATGCTATCAGCGGGTTCGGACCGCCGAGCACAAGAAGATCGTAACCTCCGTTCGCTAACGAAGAGGCATCCATGTTGCTCAGGATGTATATCGTCTGCGGTATGGTACCCGCAGGCATGTTGGACATGCTCACCGCCCCTGCACCGACGGGATTCCAGTTCACCGTTCCCGTGAACAGTGCTTCTGATACTCCCGCAGCAATGAATAACGAGATACCGCTCCCGATACCCCATTTTGCCACAACTTCGTCCATAAGGAACACGATGTACGAGCCGATGAACAACTGCAGTACTATCAGCCCTCTTGCTCCGCCGAGGCCGAATGATGATACGAACTTTGCCGAAGGTTCGAGATAACCGAACACCTGCGGCACCGCCTCGATGATTATCATCGCTATCACCAGCAATTTAAGGAATGACTGGTAGCATGCTTTGTCATCACGGTTCGTCAGATCTAATTTGATTATCTTTGCACCGACGAACAACTGCATTATAATTGACGCGGTAACTATCGGCCCGATACCTAACTGAAGAAGAGAACCGGACGCACCTGCCATGATCGTCCTGTACTGTGCGAAAAGATCCAATGTCTTTTCCTGATCCAGACCGTAAATGTAGATGTTCGTCATCACGAAGTAGATGATGAGTATCAGAACTACCCACATCATCTTCGTTCTGAAATGAACGTGTCCTTCCGGCCTAGTGACGGCAGGCAGCCTGTCAGCAATAGGTTTGAACCTATACAACAGGCTCTTGTTCTCCTCCATTCTTATGTCTCCGTCACTGATCCGCCGGATGCCTCTATCTTAGCGCGTGCCTGGGCCGATATCTGTGATACCGTTACATTCACCGCTATGTTTATCTCTCCGGCGCCTAACAGTTTGTCTATTCCTGCTTCCGTAAGGTTCACGCTGTACGCGGAACCCTCCTTCGCTCCCAGACTCTCTATCTGTTCCAACATCTCTTTAATGTTGATAATCCTATTGGCGGAAACAACGCACTGAGGCCTCTTGAAACCTATCCTTCCGAAGTGTTTTCGGTCATATTTCAGCATATGTAACTTTTTATGCTTTCCGAGACCCGCGTTACCGTGACCTCCGATTATTCCCGCTCCTCGGCCTGATTTCTTTCCGCGTCCGTGCGTTCTCAGCCCTCTGAATTTCCTGGTCCTGCTTGGCATGTTATCACAGCATCCTTGCGATCAGTTCGTTTATCGCTTCGCCTCTGTATCCGAGCGCCCCGCCGTTGCGGTATGAACGCTTGATACCTTCATATCCTTTTTCCGGAGGGTGCAGTCTGAAAACTGCCTTTGCGCCTTCCACATCCTTCATTCTGTAGTTCCCGTTCAAAACGGCTGCCGCCATTTCGTTGACGCTCTTGAATTCCGTGTTCGTCGAAAGGTACTCATCCGTTATCTGATCATCACCGACCAGACGTCCGCGGATGCGTATCATCTCTTCCAGCACATCTGCGTTTATTTCGCCCCATGTGATGTAATCCTTCGCTTTCTGAAGCATTCCTTTCGTCACATCGTCCTCGGGGACGATGACGCAATGATTCACTCTCGTCAGATTCATGAGTTCCATTGTCCTTCTGACATCGACGTTGACATCAGGCCTTCCGCGTACGCGTATGACTGCGAACATGCTCATTCCTCCTCTTTGTCCTGAACCGCAAGACCGATGGGTCCCGATACTATGTTCAGTTTGCTTCTCTGTGCGTCTGTAACTCTTACACGTGTCGTTTCCTTCAGCGCTTCGAACGCCGCCAGTGCGTAATTCACCTTCGTTTTGGTGTTCCCTCTGGCGAAGCCCCACGAATCGCGTACTCCCGCCAATGTGAGTAAGCTCTTTGCTACGTCCCCGACCGCCAAAGATATTCCGCGCGGTGCCGGTTTCAATGTTACTGAAACTGAACCGCATTCGCCTGTTACCTCGAACGGCAATGAATGCGGCTGTGCGCAGCCGCATTCCCATGAACCGCAGCCTCTCTTCACTTCGATTATGTTCAGCTTTGCGTTATCTATCGCTTTCCTTATGGTCGGGCCGACCTCTTTTCCTTTTGCTCTTCCCACGCCGACGAATCCGTCGCCGTTGCCTACAACGGACGTGACCGCAAATCTTACTCTCCTTCCTGAGTCGGTCATCCTCTGCACCATGTTCAGATCGATGACCTCATCTTTCAGGTCCGGTAATAGTATGTCCACTATCTCCGCTTCGCGTAACGGCAGTTTCGTGGCGAGTGCGTTGCTCATGGTCGTGATCTCGCCGTTGAGGACCATCTGTCCCAGTCTTGTCTTGGGGATCCAATCCATCTTATTCTGCCTCCTTTATCTTCTTTGCCTTTGCAGGTTTCTTTTCTTCTGCAGGAGCTTCCGCCTTCTTTGCTTTCGCTGGCTTCTTTTCCGCAACTTCCGCAGGCTTTGCCTTTACGGTCTTCTCCGCAGCAGGTTCTGCTTTCTTTGCTTTCGCAGGTTTCTTTTCCTCTGCAGGAGCTTCCGCCTTCTTTGCTTTTGCCGCAGCAGGTTCTGCTTTCTTTGCTTTCGCAGGTTTCTTTTCCTCTGCGGGATCCACCTTCTTTGCTTTTGCCGCGACCGCTTTCGGTTTCCCGTCGATGGCTGCCTTCACCGCTTCCGCGGATCCTGCGATGATATCGCTGATATGCGCACCGTTGAGTCTTTCCTCTGACGGAAGTACGTCACCATGCGGTATCTCGACGCCTGCGTCGA
>WQXR01000022.1 GCA_009784745.1 Methanomassiliicoccaceae archaeon
CTCGATGCCTCGGATGTCGCGTGGAACTTCGGCACCGGTGTTGTGACTGGTACCATGACGCTCACAGCGGACTGGGACCTTGACATAACAAAGTGGTGGACCGTAACGTTCTTAGACACGACCAGCACGTCGATCAGTAGCATAATGGTTCTGAGGGATCCAGGTCAGAAAATAAGCATCTCAAACTTCCCCACAGTCGATATACCAGCAGGTAAGGTGGTTGTCGGATTCTACACAGATTATGACGGTGGTTTCGACAGCGGCGACGAGTGGGATTACGGCGAAGATGTCGAAGACAATATATTCCTGTATGTGGAGTTCGACGACGAAGCGTGAAAACCAAATCAAGGAGGAGTGCGCAACACTCCTCCACCTTAACCCTTTTTTATTATTCCTTTGTGACGTAACAGCATACATGCTGAACTTCCCGGATCATATACGCACTGAACGCGTCCTATCATCATTTCCGTTATATTCTTACTATATTCACTGTTATATGCGCGTATCAAAGAGAAAGGAACCGTTCTCGGTGCCTTGGCACCGAGAACAGTTCTTATTACGTTCCTTTCAATAAAAAGGATACAGAGAATAAGATGGAGAATAAGGAAATAGAGAATAAGATAGAGAATAATGATACAGAGAGTAAGGACACAGAGGATAAGACGGAGAATAAGATAAAGAATAAGGATGCAGAGAACAAGGAAATAGAGAATAAGAATGCAAAACACATCTTTTGTATTCTTTTTTCGCAGAAGTTATCGTTCGTATCGGAGTTATTGTCAAAAGAATGTTCTTTTGAGTTTTCGGTCAAGATATCAATTCTGTGAAAATTTTATTGCGATCTGACAGATGTAATATACATGTAGTGAACAGCAATATAAAAAAGACCGTCTTTTTAGCAACAGATGCAAGCAAGAGACGGAAACAAAGAACATAACAGACAGCAGAACAATAATGAATCGACAGACATCAACAGCATAGATCATGCTGTTGTCATGATAATCGATGAAACCGGAGATCCGGGGAAAGAAATAATTAAAGGGGATACCCTTTTTGCAATGACCGCGGTCATTACGGAAAGATCGGGAGACATAGGGCATATAGCCAGAATATTCCGTACAATGTTAAAAGTTTCAGAACTCAAAGCAAGAAAGACAGACGAAACGACACGGAACACAATAATTGTTGCGTTGAAAGAATTGGATCCGGAGATATGTTGCGTATACATTGACAAGGCCGCAGAGGATAATCCAAAGTGGTGGGTCGAGCATAAGAACCGAAAGGTCGTATATAGGAAAATATTTTTTGAAACCGTCTGTGAGGCTCTATCCAGAGTGAAAAAAGATAATGTTAAGATCCTCGTTGACAAACACAAACACCTTGCAGGTGGCATAGGAGAGGAATTGGTAAGATGTGCCGCCGCCAGGAACCGCAAGATCATTGTAGGTTGCTCCATGGAGAATTCTCAAACAGGAGAACAGAGAGATCAATTACAAACGAATGATTATGTGCCGTATTCTGTAAGAGAGAAGATCGTACACGGAAGACCGGACAATGCAGACAGACTGGATATAAAATTTAAAAAGCTTACCAAGGAGAACGTAATAGAATGGGGCTGCCCACTCGGTCTGTCTGAGACAAGCGTTCGTGGGGCTTACGGATACACATATTATGTCGAGGTATAAATAATTCTTCAGACCCTGTCGCCGTTGTTCTTACGAACACATCATATCGTTATCATGATAAATAACGGCAGAGCGGACGCTCTGCCTTCAGAACACCGACGGAGGCAGGTGTTCCGTATAAAAATTCAAAAATTAATGCCGCCGAAGGCGGCACAGTATGTTATCATCTTATTGCACACGTCCCCTTCAATAAAAAGGTGCAGAGAATAAGATGGAGAATAAGGATACAGAGAACAAGAACGCAAAACACATCTTTTGTATTCTTTTTTCGCAGAAGTTATCGTTCGTGTCGGAGTCATTGTTAAAAGAATGTCCTTTTGTTCGAGATCATTTATATCGAACCGAGCGGCAGCGTAAAATGTGTTCGCGCATGATCTGTATCTACGCTCACATTTTTGGCTTCGGCGGACGATATACTCCGATGATCATCCATGTGGGGTACTGAGAGTGCATACCCATAACAAAATGCAGATCCGTTTCTTTGAATTCTGTATAAAATTTGTCATGTATCTTTTGCCATCTTTCCTCTTCCGTAGGATATTTCTCCCTCCATCGCCGGTCAGATTCGAACAGTTCCCAATCCTCGCATATCATATCATGTGTCCTTGTTCCGCCGTCACAGGTAAAAGTATACCTGAAGTCATGAGGCAGGTTGGGTAGCTTCGGAATTCTTTTCATATCTCCGTGATATGTAAAATCCAAAAGGCATTGCATCTGATGTGTTCCTTCTGCAGGAGATGTGTTATTGTTTCTGTAGGATCTTATTGAAAGAACGAGGAACGGACGTGACAAACAGCATATATATAACAAATTCATGAAAGAATTGTGTAAGCCGTTTTATACCAAAAAAGGTATATACTACCATAAACCGTTCCGAGACTCTGAACGTTACCGAGAGATGTGAATGAAGGCACTTGAAGGATTGGATTTGGACAGCCCGCGGTTCGGGGACTTTGATAAGAAGATTCGTGGTACGCGCCATTCAAAGGTCGGGAACGATATAATAAGAACTGCGGGAGATGTATTTGAGCCGGCAAACTTCGAACTTGAACACAGATTCGAATGAAACATATGAACCCCTTTCCAAGGGTCAGTCTGATTTTGCAGAGATGTATACCGGTGAGTTCAATGAGGCCTTGTCCGCGGTTATTTCATTCACAAAAAGGAGACCGGATGAGATATCAAACCTTTTGAAACGTGCTTTCGATGCATTGATGGATAAAGAATATGACAGAGCGAAGAATATTTTAAAAGATGCAGCAGTCAAATGCTACGAGATCATTTGGAGTCTGCAACATGCGGCCGTGAGATCAGCATACGATAAGATCATTCGGAATTTACATATGACTGCAAGATCAACACAAGACGAAATCGCGAATGGTGTGCGGACCATGGAATCGTTGAAATCGAAATATGAATATTTTATACGGGCTTCAGCCCGAACGGATGATACTCATAGCATGATCGAATACCGCAAGCGTCAGGTGGATGCGGGGTTCGAGATAGTCAGAATGGCCGGAATGAACATGGGGTCATTCGAGATTGCCGTCACCAAGAGAGAAAAGAGGAGTAGCCGTATAAGGAGAATGATTGTTGCACTGATCTCTGCAGCACTCGTTTCGACCATTGTTTATATTATTGCGGGGTGAGAGGGTGACCACGTATGAAGAAATAGAAACAAAGTACGGTAATGCGATAAAAGCCTTCAAAAGGGCAACCGTTATAAGAGGGAATCGCGCCCCATCGGAGGTCAGTTCGGAGATAGATAACGCACTTTCTCATCTCGTAATTCATTTCAAACAAAACGGAAACATATACTCCGATGAGCACCTGAAAAAGGCCGAAAATCACTTGGAACGCGCAGCTCTGGACAGCCTCAAGATAATCTGGTTGGAATATTGGGCGATCTTTACCGAATTGTTATCGCATCCTGTGAGAAGCAGAATGAGATTCGGCAAAGATTGGAATGGGCTCAGGGATAGGTTGAAAACGGGATTGGACGAACTATATGAAAAATCGAAGAAAACGAGGATGGATGAGACAAAAAACGTAGGGACAAGGATACAGGAGAGTATAAAGGGTTGGGGCGAATTAATAGAATTTATAGAATCGACGGTCTTTCCGGAAGATAACGATCTTTCAGAACAGGTCTTCGTGGCGTATATGGACAGTCTGAAAAGATCTGCGCGTCTGAAAAGATGGACGCCGGAGGTAATAACCTTCTCCATAGGACTTGCAGTATCGATGTCATTTGCAATTTTTGTCAAACTCTTCATGTAATTTTATTGCGACAGTGTACACACAATATTCTGCATATCGTCGAACGATCACAGGTGCATACACACATATCCCATCTTCGATAACTTTTCCATTATTATCTTTCTGTGACATTCCTGATAATACTTTTCAAAGCACATCAGTACGGAAGTTTTACTTTTCACATATTGTTCCAGTTTACGGAACTCATCCGTTTGGGTGTTAAGGTACTTTCTGTAATCTTCAAAGAATGCGGAAGATCCTCCTCCCGCTTTGAATTCATCTCTTATCTCTTTAGGCGACCCCAGTTTTTTCATGTGTATGTATTCGATACCGACCTCCGACAGTTTTTCCTCAAGCGCCGATCCCGAAAATCCTATTTTCCTGCTTGCAGGGATCTCTCTGACATCTATCAATAATTTTACACAGTTCCTCTTGAGTTCAGCAATCAAAGATTCTACGGTCTTTCCTTCATAACCTATTGAAAAAACGGTCTTAGCGGCAGTCTCCGATCTTTTGAATTTTATCCACGATCCTTCCTTTACGAATTCGATCTCGTCACCTGCCTTGAGAGCCATGGATTCGCATATGTATTGCGGTATCACCGTTTGCAGACTCTTTCCGTTCTTCGTTAAGCTTGATGACATAGGTCAACATATAATTTAAATAATATTTAAATTTTTTAACAATGACCAGTAATAAAATAAGAACAATACTTTGTAGTTTTTTGTTATTGCCGAAAGAGATATCAGAAAAAGTTTATCTCATCCGGTAAGCAAAGGTATCATCCGAAGAGAAGGAAGCGTCAAAAAGGGAATTTACAAATAGGGCTGCCCACTCGGTCTGTCTGAGACAAGCGTTCATGGGGCTTACGGATACACATATTATGTCGAGGTATAAACAATTCTTCAGACCCTGTCGCCGTTGTTCTTACGAACACATCATATCGTTATCATGATAAATAACGGCAGAGCGGATGCTCTGCCTTGGGAACACCGCCGGAGGCCGGTGTTCCGTATAAAAATTCAAAAATGTATGTGCCGCCGGAGGCGGCACAGTATGTTATCGCTATGTGCACTTTATTCATCCGCCGCAGCAGTCACGGGGAACAGCAGGATCGCTTGCATTATTAGCGGCAAGGATGAGGCCCTCGCAAGGAAATGACCGCGTTCTGCTGAATAAGAATAATGAACAAGAAGACAAAACAAAAATGGGAAAGGCGGAGGGGTGTTCGCACCCCTCCTTTGTTCGTTCTGCTTACGGCGCCGCCGGAGTCCACATCCCTCCGTCCGTGAACACTCCTTCGTTGTCTCCGCCGGTGACCTCCAGCGAACCCGATGTGACCGAAACGGACACAAGGTTGCCGTCGATATCCGTTACGAGCCCGAAGACCGTATCGGCGTTCGCCGAGAACTTTACGCCATCTATTTCAAGCCAAGATCCGTTGAACAATGTACACGGTCCGAGGATAAGCTCACCGGTTATTGACAGTGTTGCGTTACCCGTGAATTCGATCTCAGGATTCGGACCGAGCTTGGTCACGGTCATCGTCAACGCCGAACCGTGCTCAAATACGATCACATATCCGGCACTGTCCTCGATCTTTGCAAGACCGGTTATCGTCCGTGTGATGTCTGTGCCGTCAAAGTTCTCGTCTATAGCACCGAAATTCGTGTTCGTCGCTCCCTCGACCTCCGAGCCGGAAACTTCTCCCAGTGTTTCGAGGATCATATCTCTGAGCGCTCCCGTCGGAGCGCCGCCGGTCCAGCCGCTCGGGTTGGCAAGGTACTTGTCAACATCGTGGTTGTATATATCCTCCATCGCACAGAAGAACTCCTCACTGCCGGATACGCTGAATGATTCAACATAAGGCGGTGTACCGCCGGTGGCAGCGAGTTCGATACCGTGTCCGATGAAGCTCGTGAATGTGCCGCCGACTACTGTCACGTTAAGAGGCGGAGTATATCCTTTCGATGATTCCAAAATCATAGCGCTACCGGTCTCGTTTCCGCCGCCGGTCCAATGCTCAGGGGAATCATATTTTGTGCCGAAACCTTCTATCCAGCAGTCCGTAAGGATAACGGTGCCGCTCTTGAAGTGGATGCCCGTGTACCCTATGAACGTACAGTCTGTAAAGTTGTAGGTGAGCGCTCCTGGCAGATATGCACCGACACTGCGAAGACCTATCGGGGACTCATTCGTGCGTTTACCTTCGAATTCGCAGCCAATCGCGTTAACAGTTCCGCCGACGCTCAGACCGTTGGTGTAGAGGCCGCCGTAAATGCCGTATGCCGTTATGTCCTTCAGATTTATCACGATCGGATGATCAGGATCCTCATTGACCTCGATCATAATACCGTACCAGTGATCATTCGAGCCTATTTTTCCGGCCTTCTTTGAATCGAAGATGGTAACGTCGAATCCGAAAACGTTGTTGACAAAGTTTATCTCATACGGTATATCGAATCCGTTCAGATCCAGCATGAACTCGTAAGACTTTATCGAGGCATATATGTCGAAGTCGAGATATGTGTCGGATAGGATGCTTGCATCCACGTTCATGTCGTTGAGAAGCCTGATGTTGCCGCCGGTGTTCACTGCGGTCGCAAGTTCGGCTGTTGTTTCCACCGGTATGTAATATATCAGCCAGAGCGACAGATCTTTTGTGATGTTCTCGCTGAAGTCCCATTCTTCCGACGTGAAGTCATCAGCGGTGAACCATCCATGAGAGAATCCAGCCTTATCATAACCCTCAGGTGCCGCTATCGGATACCCTTTGAGGGTGCTGATCGTCGGATCCTCGTCGCCGTCATTGAATGTGACATCAAACCACATACCGGAGGTCTTTACCGCGGTTGCCGTAAGCTCAAGCGTGTAAGCAGGCATCGTTATCAACCATTCATCGTCGCCGGTGGCCGTGAACTTAACAGGGTCAGCGACCCATTCTTTGAATGTGTATCCGGTATCCGCGGTCGCGTTCACGTAGAGCAATTCCCCGGAAAGGTATACGCCGCTGCCGCTCACAGAAGATATTCCGTCACCTTTTTCCACGGTCAGTGTCCACCAGTCGAGCGTTGCACTGCCTCCCAAACTTGTTACGGTCACAGTTTTTCCAATATCCACTTCACCGACGTGTATGGAATACAGACCCGGCACGACGCTCACTGTGTAAGAACCGTCCTCATTGTCCGTAAGTTCGGTCTTAACGCCACCTATTGATATCTTGATAACGAGTCCGTCCTCGGGTACGTCATCAACAGTCGCAGTGATAATTACGGCGAATTTATCTTCCGTCGCTGTTGCCGTAAGCTCCAGCGCATAAGCGGGCATCGTGATCGCATCGTCCGCATCAAGCGGAACTCCTTCGAACGTATCGGGATCTGCTGTCCATTCTTTGAAGGTGAACAACGATATCGGTACTGCGGTCACGTTCGCGGACTTACCCGCAAGGATCGGTCCGCCGCCTATTACGGAATCTATACCGTCACCCGCGACCAATGTCAATGTGTAGTAATTGAGGATCTTCTCATTACTCTCCTCATATCCTATCTCAACGGTCTCGCCGGTGTTCTCGTCGTTCACATATATCGTATATGTGCCGACGGCAACATCTTCACGGGTGTACGTACCATCCCCATCGAACGACAGTTTGAAAACGTCGTCACCGATCTTGATATCCACACTCTGAGAATCCCAGAACGTATCGTCAAGGTTCAGTATCACGGTGACAGTGTACGTATCTTCCGTCGCGATCCCCGTTATGGTGACTGCGCCGTTGATGAAATATATCGTTACCGTGAAGTCACCGCTTACTTCGTAATCCTCATCCTCTGTAAGCAGAGTTTCGCCCATGTACACCGAATCGATACCGGTGACATGGTAACCGCCGACCGCGGTCACGGCGATCTCAACATTCTCGGTGAAGTGATCCTTCATCACTGAGCTTTCGACGATATTATCTCCCGTGACAGCTACGCTGTACGAGTTGAGGGACCACTTTGCATACAGTGTGATATCTTCAGCGGGCATAGTCGTGAATGTGTACAGTTCTTCCAGATCCTCATCTGAATACCATCCTGCGAATGTGTATCCTGTTTTTGTCGGTGCTTCCGGTGCTTCCACCGATGCTCCGAAGTCCTTCTCTATCGGATCAACATCGCTTCCGTCGTTGCTGTTGAAAGATATTGTGTACTGGTTAACACTCCATTTTGCGTATAATGTGATATCTTCAGCAGGCATCGTAGTGAATGTGTACGCAACCGTCAGCGTAACATCGTACCATCCTGCGAATGTGTATCCGGTCTTCTTCGGGACTGCCGGCGCATCCACCGATGCTCCGAAGTCCTTCTCTATCGGATCAACATCGCTTCCTCCGTTACTGTTGAACGCTATCGTGTAAGAGTTGGGCGCGACCGTTCCTGTTATCACTACGTTACCGTTGATGAAATATATCGTAACGACGAAACCATCGCTTACTTCGTAATCCTCGTCCTCTTCGAGCAGAGATCCGCCCATTGTTACCGTCACACCGGCAACATGATAGCCGGTCGCCGGTACCAAGGCAATATCAACACTCTCTTCGCCGTAATATGTATCCACATCTTCGGTCCAGACGATGTTATCTCCTTCTACGGTTATCGTGTACTCATTCGGTACAATTCCGTCAGTGACTTCTATTGTTATCTTTCCTATGACGTTGGTAACTTTGTATGTGTATACGCCGTCATCAGCATCCTCTTCTGTTATATCATTAACAACATACTCATTCTCATCCGGACCGAGAACGGTCACTATGGGAATCGAGTCATCATCATAACCTTCGAGTATCGTTACCGTGAACACGTAATCGCTTCCGTATTTGACGTTCAGGTCACCGCCGAACTCGTATCCGGCACCGGATACGAATTCAACATCGTAAAGTACGTCAATCAAAATTTCAACGTCCTCGGTTATGTTGGATACGGTATATTTGAACACGTTACCGGTCTTTATCGGTACACTCAACGATCCGCTGCTTGCTTTCACGACAAGATCATATTCCGCGTTCTCAGCCGTTACCGTTACCGTGAATGCGAATGAACCTTTATGCTTCACTTTCGTGCTGCCGGAAGATGTTATCTCATATCCTGACCATTCATCCGCATCCGGTAATGTGACGTCATATTCGAATCCCATCGTTATTTCCGTATTGTCTTTAATGACCTCACGATAAACGAACACTCCTTCCGGAAGTTCGTATTTGACGAATTTCACATAGAGATCGATATCATCATCTATCGCGTCATATTCGTATTCTTCACTGAATCCCGCATCGAGATACAGTCCGTCGAAGTAGTATCCCTCAGGTATAAGGTCGGCGATATCCCCAACGTATACGCCCTCCAGACCTTTCTTGACGAATTTCGTTCCGATCTCGTTACCGGCCGCGTCCTTTAACGAAACGGTGACACCATCTACGAACTCCACGTACAGAACGTGAGGATCTTCCGATATCGTTCCGCTGCACATTTCAGCGAATCCGTCGTCATGGTAGAACCAATTCAGAAGTTTTCCGTCCGGTATGTCGCCGTTATAATGGCTTGTGAGGATATGTGAATTTTTCAGTATCTCTGTTCTGTCGAGTTCTTCGCCGTCCTCATCCAAGAATATTATTGTGATACGTTCTCTGTCGTCATCAATGAATTTCACGTAAAAGGACGTGTCCGCATTTATGGCACCTCCCGCATACTCGTTGATGAAAGGATCGTCCTCATATTCATCGTATGCGGCGAAGAATCCGCCGACGAGCATATTATCCGGTATGTCGCCGTTATAATCGTTCAGTGTTATCGCTGAGCCCTTATCTATGACCTTTTTTCCGATCTCTTCATCATCCTCATCAAGGAATGTAACGGTAACGGTTTCGACGACAACTTTATCTTTGTCGTCCAGGAATTTTAATATCTCCTTTAAAAGATCAGCATTCTTGCCGTTACTGAAATCTACGGGCGTAAGATCTTTGTCATTCCCTCTGACAAAGAACTTACTGAGGTCATATTCTTCGTTATTGACGGATACGATGAATGTCACGCTCTTCCCTTTCATGAGTGTCACGGAATTCGTTGCATCATCCCATGTGGGATATGTGCCGTACAGTTCGTACGTGAATCCTTCTCCTCCGGAAGGGAACGTGACCTCGCATTCGTTGTCCGCCAGGAAATACCATGATGTGCATACCCCTCCGACCACAAGGGCCGCTGTAAGGGCTGCCATCAGCGTTGTTTTCGAGATCATGTTCTTTTCCCCTCTTTTGCGCATTTTTATTATGTTTTGTTCATTTTCATTCCGTCCGTCCGCGGACGGGATGACTGACCGTGCTTGGCACAGCCGATTGAATGTCGTATCTGTTTGATAATATTAATAACAGTCCCGTGCGGGAAATATTTACTTTTAATACTTCCCGTTGTTAACGGATGATCCGTTCCGGAGGTGGCCTGATAAATTACGCTGTGATCCTACGGCAAATTACGGATGTAATATACATGTAGCACCAATATTCAAATAGATAAGCGACTTTTTCTCGATCGTGATAAAAAATGGCAACGAGTTCCTTTGAAGAGGCGATGGTCATCGATACACCCGAAGCAGCGAGAAATCTGGAAGCCGCATATTGGGAAGCGGAGATAAGAGGGCCGCTGGAACTGCCGGATATAGATATCGACAAGATACTCGAAGAAGGAAGGAAATACCTGAGAGACAACCCAGGTTGTCTCGACAGACTTGTGGACGCCATAAGGAAACGAGCGGAAGAGAACGGAGAGGATATTTCGAACTCAACGAAAGAATGAACGTTCTCCTCTGAAATTCAAAAGAGTTCTTCATTAACTCATGAAAATAGTGGAAACTGGATCAAGTGTATCAAATGACAATAGGAACATATCAATTGCGCGACCTGATGAATGAAATGGATGAGAATAAACTATCATCGCTATTGAACAGTTTTGAATGTACCCGAAACAAGGACAGCGAGAATTTTCTGAAGAATGCTTCAAAAAGGCATGATAAAAAAGACATTTCACGTACGTACGTAATGGTGGATTTCGATAAGAACAAGGTATTCGGATACTATACGCTTGCAATGAAATGTCTCAATGTCAGCGATATTGATCCAAACCTCGGTGAAGAATTTATAAGATCCATGAATTTGAATGACGGCACAGCCCAAGCATTTCTATTAGGTCAGTTAGCAAGATCGGATGAAGCGGAAAAAGGTTCAGGGAAGATGATGCTTGATCATGCTCTTGTGATATTGACAAGGATCAAAGAAAAAATAGGATGCCGCATGGTGAGATTGGATTGTCGTGACGACCTTATAAGATATTACGAAACGCAGGGATTCCGTCGTATCAGGAAGAACAATGAAAAGGATCTGAATCAAATGGTCAGGTTCATCTGAATATACGTTGAACCGGATCGTGATCGATACAAAAGTGAACGGATCAAAAAGTAAGCATGTACCGGAAGCGTACCGGAAACGCATCAGGGCAATAGGATCTCTTATGAAGAAAGAATTGATCATAAAGAGTGAAAATAACAAAGCAGGAAAGTGGATCAGGTCCGAAAATGGCCCGATAAATGGCCCGATAAATTACGCTGTGATCCTCCGGCAAATGGGTCAAAAAATAGGCGTGGCCCGGAGGTGGCCCGGAGGTGGCCCGATTGCGCCCCCTATACGATAAACGATCCGTACTAAGTTCAATTGACGTTCCGTATCAGTACAGAACGAACATCTACCGATGTCACATACATCTTCGTAAGAACGATCATACGGATGACCGCAACACGTATCCGTAAAAAAGAACATATATTCATGGCCGCGAACAACATTTGAAAGAAAGTATGTACGGGTGCATATTCACAGATAACGTTATACGTAATATACAGGCGGAGTATATAAATAAGAACAAAGGATATTTACTATATATATGATAGTATATATCATATACGAAACTATTTTAAACATGGTTACGCACCGTTAACCACCCATATTTAATAGTAATGTTTAAAATACCTGCATTATAATATATACGCATCTACGGGTAACGTTCGCGTGCGAGCGTACGAACGGAAAAAATCAGAAGGATATGGTGCCAATGGAACAAAAACGAACAATATCGCCGTTAACAAATAACGGATTCAAAAACAAGATAATCGCCGATAAGAAAACACACAAAGATGTGAATAACAGCGTACATACACACAAAAAAGGAACTTCGGCAAGCGAACGGAAGAATAAGGCACCATTATCTGTAACGTCCTCCGTTGCATCATCATTCATATCCAAATTCAAAACACCATTCGGTTCGGCATTCGGTAAAGGAATAATCCTTTCGATAATCGTTTCATTTGCGCTTTTGTTCGCGGGTTTCACAGGATCTGGCGTGACGGACAACAGATATGACGACCAACCAGTTGGTGTAGACTATAAAGAGACTCCTTTTGGCGATGCGGTTTTTCCTACACCTGTGAAAAATAACGGCAACCTTGACATGAATAAGCTGTCGGGACAGGGGACCTTCACTTTAGTGGATGGTTACTTGTACGAGATAACAATCACTGGTGGAAGTGGAGGTGCTGGTAGAACTCCTGCTTCCAATGCAGGAGGTTCAGGCGGTACCGGTGCTTATCTAACCGGTTGGATATTGGTGACAAATGAAACTGCTGGTGTATACAGTTATGATGTTGGCATAATGGGGGGCCCTGCTGGATCTAATGAACCTGGTGCTGGTGGCGCAGGAGGTGCATATGGTGGCACAGGAGGTAACGCCGGCGGAGGTGGGGGCGGTGCAACATTCATTTGGTTTGGCAACACTGTGGCAATGGTGGCTGCAGGAGGGGGCGGCGGAGGCAGCGGCACTAATAACTCGACTGGTTTTAACGGTGGCAAAGCAGGCATTACTGGCGGAAGTCCAATTCTTCATGGAGTTAACGGAGACGGAGGCAGTATGGGAGGGGGCGGTGGAACCAATAACGGAGGTACAAGTCCCATCCCTAACGAGAACACTCTTGGTGCAGACCAGAGTACTGCTCGTTCTACAGTAGCTGCCACTACTTCTATCATACCCACGGGCGGCGGCGGAGGGGTTGGAAACAACAGTCCTGGTGCTAACTCAGGCGGCGGCGGTGGCGGCGGATACACTGGCGGCGGCGGTGGCGGCAGCGGAAATGGCAATAATCCAGGCGGAGGCGGCGGTGGCGGTTCAAGTTTTATTCTTGACGGTATAAAGAAAGGATCAGATTCCAACAACGATAATGTCGGTGATGGATCGATTAGTGTTACAAGATATAACACAGTCAAAGACGTAGATATAGACGGCGAAAGCATAGAGGTAACACGAACATTCAACAATACACCTCAAGATATGCTGTTCTCAGACCTCAATGAATGGGCGATAGATATATCCGGTGCCGCAGAGCACATGGTATTTACGTATACAGGAATTGATGTTTCTTATCCCTCCAGCACAGTTGCCCCGAAAAACGTGGGTAAATATAACGTAGAGATATCGTTTGATAGCGACGAATATAGGTTGGACGGATCCCATCCGTTGTTGACACTGGAGATATTGCCGCGATACTTACCTGTACCGACAGCAGGCGAGAATGAGAAGGCGTATAACGATGGCGATCCCGTGTATTACTTCCCTGGCGGCTATGATGAAGACTATATGGGTATAGAAGGCAATGAATGGATAGAAAAAGGCGCCGGTTACAAAGCCACAGTCTCCATCAAGTTCAAAGGCAACTGCTTTTGGGATGATGAGATACTTGTTGATGAGGACATAGATTATTACTGGGATATCGTCGCCAATTACAGAGTAAGCGGCGAGGTCACACTGAATGATCCGAGAATTGATCCTTCGCCCACAATGTCCGGCGTGAAGATATCATATGATGTGGACCTCGGAGGCGACCGTGTAGTATCAAGATCAATACTGACTGATGAGAACGGTAAGTACGTGATAAATGAGGTGTACTATGCAAAAGTCACCATAATGACCGCAACAAAGTACGGTTACATTCACAACGGTGGCACAGAGTTGCCTTCTTACCACGAAGATGAGGGTGAGAACAATGAAAATGTGGATTTCATAATGGAATTCAACCCCTCTGATAAGTTCACCGTTTCAGGCACTGTCGAACTGGTCGAATTGGATGAACACGGAGACATCAATGAGATCATAAAGACGCTTTACGAGGTTCAGGTATCTTACAGGATCGAGGGAGATCCCAAGACATATACAGTAAAAACGACCGCCGACGGACGTTATGAGATAGAGGTGCCGTCCGGTTACGGGTTCGAGGTCATCGGTGTAAGCAAACACGGTCTGTTACAATGTCCCGCTCCGCCGAACACATACATAGGATATTCCGAGCCGTACATAACTGAGAACGTAGACGGCATCGACTTTTATATGGAATTCGACCCGCCGAACTGGGCTATTTCCGGTCAGGTTTGGATCGATCCGGAAGGCAACGGTCTGGTCGGTATATCCGGTGTCATAATCCACTATGTGATCGTTGACACTGACGGAAATGAATCATACAACACAACAGAAGTTACAACAGGTACCGACGGTTATTATGAGATAGTGGCGCTGGCCAAAGGCGAACGCCTCGTATGGGATGAATTCATACGGATAATAGGCATAGAAAAGTTCGGTTTTACTCTCGTTGATGATGAGGGTGATGACGGTGAACCTCTGTTTACGGGATACTACAACTACTATCTGCTGTACGAAGAATACGCAGAGTTCCAGATGCATGCTGATTTCAACAACTCCGATGATACGGAAGATATCCGTACCTACACGGGTGTCGACTTCATACTGGAGTTCAAACCAAGCGATGAATTCTACATCACCGGAAAAGTAACACTCGGTGACCCCGAGGGCGAAGGCATTGAAGGCGTGGAGATATCCTACGGCTATGTGGTCGAAGGTGTGTTCTACCCTGCATCTGAACCTGTTTTCACAGATGGTGACGGAGTATACAGGATAGACGGAGTTCCGTCAGGTACGATATTCGCGATCAATGGTGTGAGTAAGGACACCTACCAGTTTATCGGCGCTGACGTCCCCGAGGTCATGAACGAGACCACGGGCGTTCTGATACCGAAGATCAATTTATTGCCGCCGAACGAGAAGTTCATGGAATTCAACTTCATTATGGAGTTAGACCCGGGAGCATTCGTGGTCACCGGTGTCGTCACAGATGACGAAGGAAGAACGTTAGCAGGCGTTACGATACATTACAAAGTAGATGATGGTGCAGAGCCGCCGTCAGACCACGAAGCGAAAACAGGTTCCGACGGCAGATACACGATCGCTGCCGAATCATGGGAAAGTGTTGAGATAACAGGTGTGGAAAAGGAAGGATATCGTTTTGATTCAACATTAACCCCGTTACCGCCGGTGTTCACAACGGATGGAGTCTACTATCCGAAGATGATGACCCTATATGTTACAGTTGATGACTGGACGGTCGGTGAGGCTGCGGAAGAACCGTCAGCATGGCCGGATTTCGGCATCGGAATGATATATTACAGGCTACACGGTACAAATGATCCGTGGGTCGATTGGTACGATGAACATGACGGCGCAGATTCGCTGGATGTAGGATACTACGATATCAAAGCGGTGTTCGATGACGGTTGCGTCGCATACAACACATTCGCCGTCAGATCAATAGAATATGACATAGTGGTGAACGGAGACAATATATATTCATGGAGTCCGGAAAAAGTGGAACACCACCAGGACGGTGTTGCCGTGACGATAAACGCGGATCCCGGATACACAGTAACGGACGTAACATCTGTAATGATGGGCGAAACAACCGTCGATCCAACCGACTGGGAATTCGCTGACGGCGTCCTGACGATAAATGTGCAGATCGACGGAGATATAGAGATAGAAGCTACCACAACACTGGACACATTCACAGTAACGGTGAAACTGAAACTCAACGGAGAGGACTGGGATTCTCAGACGGTGACGATATCCAGCGGCGGAGCGCCCATTCCGGTGGCGTTCGTCGATGAAGGAACATACA
>WQXR01000023.1 GCA_009784745.1 Methanomassiliicoccaceae archaeon
ATATTGACAGCCGGACCGGCCGCACTTATCTTCCCGTTCATCTCATTGTTTATGCGCCCGCTTATGTAAACTGCGCCAGGAGCGGCAAATATCAATCCAGTGAACGACAGAAGCAAAGCGATCATCAGACCAAACGGGAACATACGGTATTCGGCCCATGCGCCGAACTTCTGCGCAACGAATTTGTGAGCAAGTTCATGAGCAACAAAACTTGCGCATACGATAACTGCGGACACCAGAAGCAAAAAGATGCTGAAACTGCGGATGCCGCCGCCGAGGACGATCGCGAACGCAACGGACAGCGCAAGAACGGAAATTGCGATATCGCGTATCTCAATAGTACTGTAACGTATCCCGAATGAAGGATTGATCGTTCTCATCGGAGTGCGTGATATCGACGCAGGTAATAAAACAATCCATTGGTATACGGTCAATAATGGTAACAAGAACGAACGTTTCGCATGGTAAAACGATAAAGAGATGGTGCGACAGCTGCGGAACGCTGATATTGGGGACAAAATGTTCAATATGCCATTCTGTGCCAAAGGAATTTGAAATAAACAGCCCAGGGGACATAAGGCCGTGCATGGACGCCGGATATTCAACTCTTGTGTGTCTATTTCAAAAGAACTTCGGTTCTTCATCGATCATCGACAGAAGGATGGTCTTTTTCAACAAGATACCTGGAGAGGACAGAACTGATGAAGTTATTGCGAACGGGAATGTAATATCAGTTCTGAGATACGACGTGAAGCAGAACGAACTTGTTATGGAACTCAAACAGGCCGGTGCAGAATTATTATCGGAAGAAGCGAAAAAGAATATCATAACCTTAGGCAACGTAACGGGACACCTGAAAGGGAAGAACATATCCGGAAGTGAGATATCATCAGTAACAGGCGACTTTGAGAAAGGCGATCCGCTGATAATAAAGAAAGGCGGAAAAACGGGTCACGGTATTGCGCTTGTGAACAGCAACGATATCAAGACATCAGAGAAGGCGGTAAAGATACGTGACATATCCGTACCATCAGGAATTATCCTGTCCCCGACATCAGGACGTGATACGTTCGTGAACGCGAACGTATCATATCTCAAGGAAATAGAATCATCCGCAGCAAACGAGATACGTTCGTACGTGAAACAGAGAAGAGAGAAAGTAACGGTCTCATTCTCAGGAGGAAAGGATTCGCTGGCTGCGCTGGGTGTGACGCTGAAGGCAGTAAATGATGCGGAACTGATATTCGTGAACACGGGAATAGAATTTCCCGAGACCGTGAGTTATGTGAAGAAAGCGGCAAAGACCTTCGGTCTGAGACTGCATGAAGCGTCCGCAGGCAATTCGTTTTGGAATAACGTCGACATATTCGGACCGCCGGCAAAGGATTTCAGATGGTGCTGCAAAGTATGCAAACTCGGGCCGGTGACGGAACTGATATCAGAGAGATTCCCGAAAGGGACGATAACCATAGAAGGCAATCGTGCGCTGGAATCGTTCGCACGTTCGAATATCGGATTCGTTTCAAAGAATCCGTTCGTTCCGAATCAAATATCCCTGGATCCGATAAGGAAATGGACAGCGTCCGATGTTTGGGGATACATATGGTGGAAACGGTACATCTACAATCCGCTGTACGAGAATGATATGGAACGCATCGGCTGCTATCTGTGTGCGTCATGTCTGTCAAGCGAATGGAACACAACAAAGAGGACGCATCCGGAGATGTACGGGAAATGGGATACATATCTGAAAAAATATGCGAAAGAACGCGGTCTGACGGAAGAATATGTGAACATGGGATTCTGGAGATGGAAGATACTTCCTCCTAAGATGATCAAACTCGCCGAAGAAATGAAAATGGCCGTAAAACCAAAGGCCAAAGGAGAAATGAGCGTGAAGATGCTGAAAGGCGCATCTCCGTGCGCCGCCGGCGGGTACTCAATGGAAGCAATCGTCACGATACCGAGGTCACGTCCGTTCTCCGCGACAGAGGATGCGCTGCGCACGATCGGTGACGTAAGGTATTCGGATGAATTCGAAACAGCTTTACTGAGAACAAAGAAAGGCACCGCAAAACTGTTCGGCGGCGGTCAGGTATCAGTTGTTTCAGAGAACGCAAAGGATGCGGAACATCTTTTTGAGAGATCCGTAAAAGCATTGCTAAGGTCGCAGTTATGTACGTTATGCGGCATATGCGCAAAGAAGTGCCAGCATAACGCAATTAAGATAGACAAAGGATTGAAAGTGAACGCAGACAAATGCAATTCATGCGGCAAATGCGAATCATCATGCATGGTCATTCACTATTACGATAAAATGATGCAACTCGGAAACCATTATTAACGGACCGTCCTTAACGGTCAGCATGGAATACAATATGATCGCTGCCGCCATAGTAGGATTCGGTGCGGCGTTAGCACTTATGTATATCGTTCTGAGAAGGTATACGTACCCGGCAGTAGAACAGCCGTTCTTCAGCGATCCGACGTTCTTCAAACTCTTTGCCGTCGGTCTGGTGGCCGGAACCGCGATATTCGTAGGATATACTTTCTTCCAGAAATATTGGTCGCTGCTGTTCATTGCGATCGCATTCGCATTAGTGTTCGAACTTGCAAAACTCGTAGTTCTGAACCTGAAGAGATTTCACGGCAAATCCGATACAATGTTCTACGGTTTCGGTCTCGGCATTGGGATCGGGTGCTCATTCGCTTTCGGTTTTGTGTTCTACGTATCATCGCAAGCAATTGAGTTGGGCATCGGAACGGACATAACGTCATGGATATTCTTTGCGTTCATTTCACTGCAGACGGTAATGCTGCATTCTGCGCTCGGAATGACCGTAGGGGAAGGAATAACAAGAAGAAGGCCGTTCGAATTTTTGTTGCAGGCACTGATAATAAGCGTTTCATATCAGTTGCTGATGTCACAGATGTGGGCAGGTCATTCCGAAATTATGACATACGCCTTCGTGATAGTATCATTCCTTCTGGCGCTCGGGTTCTTTTATCACACCGTTTACATTAAACTGCCGAAGGTCATCCGCGAAGTGTTAAAAGCGGAAGGCAAGAAAAGGAAAGATATCCCGTTCTGATCAAACGATCCTGAATGTTCCGAACTTAATTTCTATAATGATATCAGCGGATATCATCATCTTTATGATCCTTTCCCCTTCACCAGGGAATAATTCGTCAACATCGTTCTCGGTAAAACCATCTTTGATGAGAGTAAGGCCTTCCGCCAGTACAGTTAATTTTTCTGCTGTGCCGGAGGTATGCTCATATCTGTAAACTAACGTGGACAGCGGATCAGGATCTGCGGATGCTTTTTTCTTCGGCTCAGGATATTTCTTTGAATCAATGCTGTTCAAAGCATTTCTCACTTCACTCTGGCTGCCTGCGCTGAACAATATCTTCATACCTTTCGTTTCGGAAACGGCATTACAATAAGGACACGCAGACGTTTCGTACCTGAGATCGGCGATACGTTTTCTTTTGCATGAATCACACAGGACGATACCGAAATCATTCATAGCAGGTGAACACCAAAGCGGCGACGCATGCGCCGTAACTTCCCTTAGGAATGGTCATTTCTTCGATCACATATCTTATCTCATTCAATTCGGTGTTCCGGCATCCGGCGATCTCTTTTATTTTCATTTTCAGATCATTCGCAAGTGAATCTTCGGAGCCGTGCATACGTCCTTCGGCAACATATCCTCCGTTGCCATCTTTGCGGAAAGCGTATGCTATGCCCGCTGATATGACGCTTCCTTCATGGCCGCGTATCTGTGCCAATACGCAATGAGTAACGGCACCCATGGGCATATCTTTTCTTTCGGTTTCCTTAGCACCAGCAGGAATGACTGATGAAACACCGACAAGATTCTGTTCTCCGATACCCATCTTTATCAGCGCTTTGTCAAAAGCGTTCAGATCCGATACATCGCTGAACGCGGATGCCGATGTGACAAAGAATTCCTTAGGTACCAAGCGCATACAACCGCATTACAGTTCGGGATTTAAGTTTAATCGTTTTTCCGCATTTCGAACGTTATCGGGAACGTATCATGAGATAGGTTTATCTGACGCGCGGCACTCTCTTCACTGAGGCGTTAACAGTGGGAGAATGCAAAGCGACCGTCGACGCAGGCGTATGCAAGATGATAACGGTCATAAAAGCAAAGATGAACGATGACGGTTACGTTGAATTAGAAATAGAAAGCGACTGTCCGAACATCCTGAGGTTATCATGGGTGTTAGAACCGGAATTTGCGTTCTCTGTGGTCGAATCGCCGATGAATGCGACGCAAGTGTACAAAACAGCAAGTGAGGAATTGCCTCACGCAGCTTGTCCGGTACCGTCCGGAATAATAAAGGCGATCGAAGTAGCTGGTGAACTCGGAATAAAACGGGATGTTCATATCAAAATAGAATGAGATCCGCCGGAACGACGGTCATAGATCATCCGTAAAGGAAATCCTTGTTCCTGTTATTCCCTAACGGAGATTGCTGTATTCCCATCCGTCTTTCCGCTTCTTCCGCTTCCTTATAAAGCGGTTCAAGATCGATTTTTAATTCAGGTAACATCTTTGACAGCGGTTCCATCAATTTTGCTGCGCCCCGAGGGTCCGGCATATCGGCCCTCGCAGGCGCCAGTATCGAAAGTACGTTCATATTTCGCATCGTACCCTCGTATAACATCACACCGGATGTACCTCTTACCAGACTGTCCTCCAATTTTTCGATAGAATATTTTTCCATCATGTCGCGCGCCGCATCCGTAGAACCGACGCCCAATATCTTTTGTTCATCAGGTTCGAACTGCGGAATACCCTCTAAACAGATCACGGTGTTGACATTATTCTTCCGGAACCAGTCAAGGAACGTGATCGAAAGCTGATGATGCTGTTCAATTTTCGGCAAAAATTCAGACGTCACAACGATAAGGCCGTCACAGTTCAGTCCGCCGCCGACATCACATTTACGATCTCCCGCATACATCCGCACAGGCGGCAGCGGAATTCCGTTCTGTACCACCGCATAAGGAGGAAATTCCGGAGAACTTATACCGCCGATGACATCTAATTCCAAAGTTCTCGCAAGAAAATTGGCGGCTATGGAACTTGCCAATCCGATACTCGGAAAACCTATCACCGCGGCGGCGTTGTTCCATTTTTTGCCTTTGTATTCGTATATCTCGAATGCCATGCTCATACGGATATGCAACAATACTATTAATCCATCGTATGATACACGTTCATGGACATATCGCTGGAGTATACGAAAGCGGGGATACCCGTGGTCACGGAGAATATCAAAGGAACGATAAGCGCAGGATTCTTAGTTGCCGTGGGAACGGGATCACGGGATGAAAGCAAGGAGATAGGCGGAATTTCGCATCTTCTTGAGCATGTAGTGTTCAGAGGAACGAAGAACAGGACATCATTGCAGATATCAAAGGAAATGGAAGGCGCCGGCGGAGAGATGAATGCGTTCACTTCTAAAGAGATGACAGCATTCTACGGAATTACGTTGAAAGATACGTCGAACATTGCGAAAGAATTGGTGGCAGATATTTGTGTGAACCCCCTGATATCCGAGAACGATACAGAACTTGAGAAAAAGATAGTTCTGCAGGAGATAAGCATGTGGGAGAACGATCCGGAATCGTATATTCACAAACTGTTCGCTGAAACGTTGTGGAACGGTCACGAATTATCGCAGAACGAAGCAGGCGAAGTTGATATCGTATCAGCATTGACAAACAAAGATCTCAGAAGATATTTCGAAGAAAGATACAAACATCCGAATATTGCGGTCATAGCATGCGGTTCCGTCAACTCCGAAGAAACAAAAAAATGGGCGGAAGATAATTTCGATGATATCGGAAATGCAAAGAAAATAACAAGACAGCAGCCCGTGAGAACAGGATCGTCATACAGACATTTCCAAAGGAAAGGCGATCATACGTACACAGGATTCGGATTTCACGCATATGATGCGTTGCACAAAGATAAGAGCGCATTGAAACTTCTGACGGCGATACTCGGAGCGGGGATGAGTTCGAGATTATTCCAGAAGGTAAGGGAAGAGAAAGCGCTGGTTTACTCAATATACGGAATGGTCGACCAGAATACGGATGCAGGTTCGATGACATTTTACATGTCCTCAACAGAGGACAACGTAATGAACGCAATATCAACAACTGCGAACGTTCTGAAAGAGATCAGGGATGAAGGTCTTAAAAAGGATGAACTGAACATGGCCAGAAATCTGATTAAAGGAGCAACGGTAAGAAAGATGGAATCCACGGACAGCAGATTGTACAGATTGACAAAGACGTTCATGCTTACCGGAAAGGCAGAACCGTTCACTAACGACCTCAAGGCATTGGACCGCGTTACGGAAAACGACGTCATGAGGGTCGCCGATGATATCATATCGTCAAAGAAACTCAATATTGCGGTATACGGCAAAAGGACAAAAGAGTTGTCAAAGATGACGATAGATCAGATAGATGTATGAACATCCGAGATCGTTCATTCATCCGTGACCGCGCTTACAAAGAACGATACCGGAGAATGACAGACAAGTTTATACAAAATCATGCACATCACGATACCATGAACCCCGCGAACGGAGTAAAATTTTCAATTGAAGAATTGAAGATGATAGTGGGACCGATCGCTAAAGAATACGGCGTAAAGAAAGTATATCTTTTCGGTTCAATGGCCCGCGGGGATTTCAACGAAGAAAGTGATTACGATATTTGTATCGACAGGGGAAAGATAGATTGCATTTTCAGGTTGTCCGCATTCTCCCGTGACCTGCGTAACGCGATAGGCGATGACGTGGACGTAGTAACAACAAAAGGCGCCGAAAGGAGGCCGGAGATACTAAAGACAATTATGGATGAAGGAATTGTCATTTATGGTTGATTTTTCCTGCGGTCGCCGCTTATTCAGACGTGAGCATATCGTTGATCATCTCAACGACAGCATCAACGGCGTTCGGTAACGCCTTTTCGATGGCATCGGTCATCTTCTCGCTCACGGTCATGATATCGGATACTTCAATTGCGATGAATCTTACCGTTTCAGGCATCATATCAGGTTCAAGTTGTTTTCCTATCTTCATGGCGGTCGCCAGATTAAATTCGTGAGCGGACGCGTTCGCAACGGTCGGTTCGAAATCGCTCGGATCAAAGATGATGACAGTTCCCGGATCGCACGCTCCCGTAATGATCGCATCGACGATGATGACATTCCTGTATCCCACGATCATTGGTATTATATCTAATCCTCCGATCGCTTCCTGACGCGTCTCAACGTTATTCAAATTCATCGCATCTATAGCATCGACAACCCTGAGACCAATGGCATCATCGCTCATTATCGGGCTGCCGAGCCCTATCACCAGAACAACATCAGATAGTTTGCCGTTCATTCTGTCATATCGTCAGCGTATCGTGCGGTAAATACATTGCGACGCTGTAGCGAGATAATCCTCTCTGATTAATATCCGTCCTTCGATACGGTATCGTGAAAGTGAACATCAGACCCTCCGTCGCATCAGGCGGAAGAAGGATAACAGATCGTCAGTTAGAAGTACTGAACGCGGTGAACAGGAAAGGCAGCATAAACGCAGCGGCCGCTTTTCTCGGTATCTCGCCGCCCGTTGCGTATCGTCATATCAAAGAGTTGGAAGATGTGATAGGCGAATTCGTATTATCGACGTCACCGCGCGGTTCGAAGCTGACCGAATGCGGTACGAACATATTGGAATCATTAAGGTCCGCTGATGAAAGGTTATCGGATGAAAGAAGATTCACCGTTGCATGTTCGCCGGTAACGGAGGAACTTCTGATGTCCGTTATATCGTCAACGAACGCCGATGTTGACCTTCTGATATCGAACGACGACGTGAACATGAGGTCTTTGAAAAAGGACGAGGTCGATGTTGTGATATTAGATGACCCAGTACATGTTTTTGATGATGATTCTTTGCAATGGCAGGAAATTGCGCAGATGAACATGATTCACGTTGACAAAGGAATGTCGTACATACGTTACAGGTACGGAGCGCAGAGGATAGCGTTCAGATATCTTGATTCCATGAACAAAAGATACACGATAGATTCGGAGACGTTGTCGTTGAACGATCTTATCGATTCCGGTAAAAGTTTTTTTGTCGACGAGATATTGCTGATGAGGAAAGGCATCAGGATACGCAGTTCCACCGATCCGTCGTTATTGAGACATTCGATACTTGCAGTGTTCAAAGAACTGACCGGCGATATAGAAAAACTGGTCAGTGAACTGATAGAACGGAATTATCGAAAGTAGTATTACTGTTTACGGTAATACTCCGCCAAAAACAACACCCCTTATTATATACGCGGAGAGCACTCACACGTTCAGGTAATAATATGGTAACACCAGCACCTGCATTTACGGACGAGATAGCCGCCAACGGCGGAGCAAGTGTGATGCTGTGCTTCCAATGCGGTACCTGCACTGCCGGCTGCCCCTCTGGGAAGGTCACAGCATACAGGACCAGGAAGCTCATCAGGGCCGCACAACTCGGATTAAAGGATGAAACAATAAACAGCGAAGATCTTTGGCAATGTACCACCTGTTACACATGTTCAGAAAGATGCCCGCGCGACGTCCAGATAGTTGACGTTATCACCGCGTTGAGGAACATCGCGGTGGCCGGCGGGAAATTGTACGAAGGTCATAAGAAAGTGGCTGCGAATCTGATAAAGGTAGGTCACACAGTTGACAACAACGACAAGATAAAAGCGCTGAGGAAAGAACTGGGACTGCCGGAGAACCCGCCGACGGTCATGGCCGATGCGAAAGAAAAAGCGGATTTCGATAAGATATTGAAATTGACCGGATTCGACAAGTTGGTGAGTTAAATGGCAAAATATGCATTTTTCTTAGGGTGCATCGCACCTTTGAGGTACCCCGGTATTGAAAAGTCGACAAGAGAAGTGTTCAAAGCATTGGGCGTTGAACTCGTTGACCTTAAGGGCGCGAACTGCTGTCCTGCCCCGGGAGTGATAAAATCATTCAGCAAAGCGACGTGGTTGGCCGCAGCGGCAAGGAACCTTGCGCTTGCTGAAAAAGCGGGATTGGATATCGTGACAATATGCAACGGATGTTACGGCTCTTTGTTCGATGCTGCACACGAACTGCATGAGGACAAGAAGATGCTGGCCGATGTGAATAAAATTCTTGCGGAAATAGGATTGAAATACAGCGGCGGAACGAAAGTAAAGCATTTCGCTGAGGTACTTTACAACGAGGTCGGTATCGATAATATCAAAGCGGCCGTGAAGAAACAGTTGGATTACAAGATCGCGGCGTTCTACGGATGTCACTTCCTGAAACCCAGCAACATCAAGGGATTGGATGACGCGGAGAACCCGAAGATATTGGATGAATTGATAACGGCAACGGGCGCACAGAGCATGCCCCGTCAGCAGAAGACGATGTGCTGCGGCGCAGGCGGAGGATTAAGATCGCAGTTCGGTGAGAGTGCGATGCAATTCACCAAAACGAATTTAGAGAACATAAAGGCCGGCGGTGCTGAGATGATCGTGGACGTATGTCCGTTCTGTCATCTGCAGTTCGATGCAGGTCAGAAGGATTCGGGATTTGCGTTCCCGGTGCTTCATTTGTCGCAGTTATACGGCATAGCAATGGGAATGGATGCTAAAGATCTCGGTCTTAACGTTCACGTAACGCCCGTAAAACTCTGAACGGGGCGCAAGCCCCATTCATTTTTCATTTTTTATGTTCCGTAATGTTATTCATTCTTGCATTCGAACACGTCGCCGATCGGCACCCTGAACACCAGAGATATTTTGAACGCCAACTCCAGTGACGGCGTATATTTCCCAGCTTCCACCGCGATTATCGTGGATCTCGATGAACCGGTCCTTTCGGCAAGTTCCAACTGGGTCATCTCATCGGCAAAGAATCTCAACTTTCTGATGTTGTTCGTTATTACGATATTATTCATCATTTCGCATCCTACACAACCCTTTATCGCCTTTTTCATACAGATATATACTGACAGCACCGTCGATCATCATGGCAACGAAGAACGTTACCAACAGGATGTTCAGGAATAATGCCGCAGTGATATCAAAGAACGCCAGTGCGGCCAATGAAAGCACAAAACCGACACCGGCACATCCGTAGCCTATGTGCGACGACCTTAATGTTATGTTCTCATCCATCTCATCCTCTGCCATTTCCGACTCTATGATCCTTTCTATTATCTTTTCATCCTTTGTCTCTTCCTTTACTGCAACGGAGACCGCGAACGTCACATGCACAACTATCTGAGCGATCATCTGTGCTATGACGCTTATCCCGATGAACACAAGTATCGGTATCGCCCATCCTTTCAGATCGTCCGCCGCCGGAGCGGCATCACCCATTGCGTAAATGATATATCCTATCATCAACACAACGGCAACAGTAATGCCGACAGCGGTTCTTTTGCTTTTTAACATCATTTTTTCACTCTCTCATATTATGTTCTGTTTATCAAACATAATGTTTAGTATTTTGAACATATTGTTTAACATATTTAACTTTTTCTTCGAGTCCGAACTCAACGTAATGTTATTATGTTGAACAGTACTTCGAACGAGATCATTCTTTCAGCATATTGTCGAAATATCCCTGTATAAGAATTACCGGTGTTCCCTTATCTCCGCTTCCGCCGGTAAGATCGGCGATGCTTCCCAGAAGGTCCGTATATTGACGCGGTGTGGTACCGAGAGAGAGTGTACTGTGATCTTTGTCATCTATCGCTCTCCTCAATGCCGCTTCCTTATCCTTTTCACGGGCAACGATGTTCTTCAGTTTCACTTCATTCGGTGATCCGTCCAATCCCTTTGTGAATCCCGGGGATACCACAGGATCCGCTAATTCCCATATCCCGCAAACGGGATCTTTGAATGCACCGTCCGCATATATCATCACATGCGGTCTCACTTTTATCCTTTTGAAGAACTCATTCTGCACGGACATGACGAATTTGTCGCAATCCCTCGGGAAAAGTTTCACTTCGCTCTGGCCGAACATGTTGGAACCGAGCAGACCATATCTTTCGTTGTGACCGCGGCCTTCGGCCGGTTCGCTGAGGATATCGGCAAGCGTGAACACTTTCTTTGCACCGTTCTTCAGAAGATACGCTTTTGTCATCTCCCTTCCGTGGATATCAGCAGTTATCACATTATCTGTGTGCTTCAGTATCGCGGCCGGGTCCTTGCTTACGATCACGTTAATGTTATCGTTAATGCTCTCATAAAAATCAATATAATCTATTTTCGTGAACTCATGGACATACGCGCCGTACTTCTTTCTGAATTCCTTTCCTGTAAATTGCATCTTATCCTCACCGGAAAGAAGGTCATAAGGATTCCATCTATTGAGATCCATTATCGGATTACCGACCTCATCCTGGGGATAGTTCAAAAGGACCGTTAATTTTTTGGCGCCTTTTGATATTCCGCGAAGCAACTGCGCAAATCGATTCCTTGACAATATCGGGAAGACAACACCTATGTGCTTATCCCTACCGAATTTTGATATCACATCTTTTCCGATATGGTCAATGTGCGCAAAATTTCCCTGCGATATCGCAACAATACTTTCCGTTACCGCAACAACGTCGTCTTCCTTCACTTTGGTGTAATCAAGAACATTTGTCACAACGATATCCGCAAGGTCGTCACCTTGCGATATGAAAGGCATTCTTATTCCCGTTACAATTGTACCGGTCTTTCTTTTCATGATTCGACCGTAGGTCGGGAACGTATAAAATATTCGCGTTTCAGTTGTCTCATAAGGAAAGGTTGAATACGTACGAACTTATCCCTTAACGATGAAAACACCTTACGAAACCGCTTAAAGTGAACAAAAGGAGATGGACAAAATGTGGGAATACAAAACGGTCATTTTCAAAACATCATATTGGACGGGAAAGATGAACACAGATGAACTTGATGCGGCACTGAACGAATTGGGAAGACAGAACTGGGAGCTAACGAATTCTGACGGAACGTCGCTTTCCAATTATTTGATGTATACGTTCAAGAGACCTATTGATAGGTAAATGAACGCATTCGGATGTTGACACTCCGTACAACGTGATCGATCCTGATGCAGGATGATTTTATATACATCAAAATGTATGATAAATCGGGAAGGTGACGGCCCCGAAGGGCCGAGTTCCTTACGGGAACCACTCGAACCATGTTTACGGATCGTCGAGATCGATAACGATCTTGAGCGAACCGATGGAAATGGTTATCCTAAGTCGGAGTCCTCGTTTCCGGTTCGTACCTATCACCTCCTGTTAGGGCGGTTCAGGTTCGCCGTGTCAGAAGCGCGGCGAACCGAGCTTCCCGTTAATCCCCGACATTTTTCCGTTAATTCGCTCGAATATATGAATTTTATTTTAAACGGCGATTATCACTTTCGGTTCGTAATCGGCGTTTAATTTTCAACATCTGGCTACTTAATTTTTGTTCATATGCGAATGAGTACTTTCGGTCACCCCTCTCCTGTGTGAACGACCCATATAAAAATGCGAAATAAATGCAATATCCGCTATTAGAACAAACATTTTTCTGCCCGTTTCATACGCATTCGCAGTAGTGCAGTTATATAACTTCAAGTTCATACCAGCGGCACCATGCATGCAGTGTACAGATTTTTGATACTCTTCGGAATATTGGCATCAATATCTGTTACGTTCTATTTGGTATTCAGTGCGTTAGGATTGTTGTCACAGGAAGGGCTAGCAGAGTTCATCGAATCAGGGAATATGTACTTCCTTTATGTTGTCATCTTCGTAACGCAGGCATGCTGCCTGTGCGTAATTCCAGGAAGCACCGCAGTGTTCTGCGGCGTCGGCATCCTGATATTCGGAACTGAGAACTTCTGGATCGTAGTTTTGCTGAATGTTATAGGCGCATGGTTCGCGTCGCAGGCGTTGTTCTTTATAGGCCGTTACGGCGGAAGAGGATTGATAAACATCCTGTTCGGAGAGAACGCGCTACAGAAACAATTGGATGTCCTTGACGAAAAAGGTACAAAGATATTACCGATATGGTTCATGCTTCTCGTTCTTCCGGATGATCTGATGTCGATGGCTTGCGGAGCAAGCAAGATAAGTTGGAAGAAGTTCACAATACTTCACACGATATTCAGATCAATAGGGATCACACTTTTGACCACGGTATATTTCTACGTCATCCCGATAGTAAGGGACATGGGGATAATTCCGTGGTTATGATCGTTGCATTCTGATCTTGCATTTTGATCATTGTTCTTCTTTCTTCGTCCACGTTCCCTTTGTCTGACCATTCTTGAAAAGTATGACCTCGTGATCTTATACATTCGGCGCCGTTAAGGGTTGTAGAGGGAAGAGAGGAACATGGATCCGGAAGAATGGGAATTCATGAAAGATGCCGATGAGTATGCCATTGTGAGACAGAATCCGCACATGAGGGTCGAAGATGACGGTAAGATAATCAAAATAACGATGTGGGGAGATTGAAACAAAACGGCACTCAGAACATCAGCATTCGAAACCGTAAGATTGCGGGTAAAATCTACGACACCGCCAAGGTTCATCTCATACATCATACGGGGTTCCATGAGTGACGATGGAAAGACAAACGACCTTGATCGGTGTTTACAAAATGACAGGTCCGTGTAAACAACATTGCATTTCGTTACGGCCGCAGATCCAATGCTACTCATGTTCCGTAGAACCGACGATCTGATAAAGATACATTAAGATTCTGAATATGCTGTTTTCAGTGATGTAAGGGATGACTGGGTCATAATATAATTTATCAGTGTTTATTGTAACATTTTTCAATCATTCTAGATGTTTTTGTTCTCATTTCCGGTCAAACTTTATTAACACGTTCGACATATGGGCACACATAAGGACCAAACACGTTGGTACGGAGCGCGAGAACAAAAGCGCTGAAATAAAACACCTTGAAACATCAGCAATAAAACAACAAGGGCGCTAACAAGATGTACGGATCGGTCGGATGCAATACATACGGAAAATTGTCTAAAGAGGACAGAGACGCTTTGATGTCTCTTCTGGAATACCTCGACGGGCCGATGGACAGGAATGTAGATCCTGACATAGAGGCTCTAAGGCTACCTGACAATTACAGGAAAAGGTACACGATTTAGGTGCTATTTTGGAAATATACACTATCGAGGACTGCAACTTTTACAGTGTTTTGTGTGGGGAAACGGACAACGCGAAGTACATACTGAGGTACATCCGCAGCAAGGAGATAGAAGCCGAATTCGTTGTTGTGGAAAAGAATTACATCGATCGTGATTTCTGTGTTGATTACTCTAAGTACTATTCATCTTCACACACCAAAGTGAGTCGAACCTGTCGTAGGATACACTTCTTTAAAAAACCGCAGTCCGGCAATCTCGAGGAATTATTTAAGTCACCGAAAGGAACAGAAGTACTGCAAGAGCTATATTGCGGTTTCACAGTCATCGATGGCATATATGAGGTCAAAGGTGGTTTGAGGGGGCATATAGGACGTACGGTCCTGCCTACATATTGTGGCCACAAAGAAGGTTGTGAGAAGCGCGGTGGAAGAAGCTTTTTTCATGCTTATGTGCAAAAAGTTTCGTTATTCGGTCATGAGTTGAAGCTGACCTCTCTCCCATTTACAACCAAAGACGAAGATGTAGGTATGTGCGCAACGGCAGCGTTGTGGGTAGCACAGTTTCCGTTAGTGGAGCGGCACGGAGGAAACAGATTTTCGCAATATGAGATAACAGACGCCGCATCGAGGATAGGTTTGGGGATGTCCGGCGGACGCCGTTTCCCGGCAGGTCTTTTTGATGAACAGATGACAGGTTACCTATATGAGAAGGGTTACGAGGTCGAGTCTCTGAAGGCCGATGAAACCCAAAAGGAGCTGGTAAGTGAAGCGATCAAGACATTCGTTAATGCAAAAGTACCGGTTATCGCCAGTTTGTCATTGTATAAGGCAGAATATGACGAACCGGATGGTCATGCCGTAATAATCTCTGGTTACTCTCTTGATGCCAATGGGAAATTAGACGGAGTTTATGTGCATGATGATAATGTCGGGCCGTATGCACGTGTAAAGTTTGAAAACGGAGTTAACGACTGGAAATACAAAGGAGGAGAATACGAAGAGTACCGCTCTATCAAACTGGATGCTTTGATCGTTCCGTTATATCCAAAAATAAAATTATCATATCTTCCCGTGCTCAAGGAGGGCAAAATTTACAGTAAACAGCTAAATAATGCTCCGTACGAAATAATGCTTATCGAAGGTAAAGACTACAAAAAAGAAGTGCTACGTGAAAACTACACTCTTTTCAATCTGGAGGATGGCCTCGATCGAACCCAGGCTGTAAAGGAGATGTTATTGCCGAGATTCATATGGGTTGTGCGTTGTACCTACAAAGGGTATAAACTCGACTTCTTGTTGGACTCTACATCAATAGAGAGGAGATGTATTGCCTCACATTGTGTGATGCCACCATTATCGGAAAAATAGGGCATTGCGATATCAGTTTCCATGATACACACAATCAAGGTCTGTGAACACCGACCGATAGAGGCATCAGATAAATCACACACGATTCTTTTTTTCTAAAATCCAAGACGAACACGATCGCCGCACACGAAGGTATTTATTTTTTTACAACCATACAATCAGTGTTAACAATTTAGAACAAAAAAAAGGAGGTGAAAAATTGGCATTGAATATTTCGAACCAATGGAGTATAATCGGATTAATATTGGGAATAATTGCGGCGACACTATTGGGTTTCATCGCACTGGTGATCATCGTGA